>VAZU01000196.1 GCA_005884745.1 Alphaproteobacteria bacterium | reverse complement strand
CGCCGGAGTTTGCCGCGCTCAATCCGCGCCGAAAAGTGCCGGTGATCGTCGATGAGGGCTTCGCGCTCTACGAATCCGGCGCGATCGTCGAATACCTCGAGGACAAGCGGGCCGGGCGAGCCGCGGCTGTTCTCCGCCGATCTACGTCAGCGTGCTCTGCAACGGCGCATGGTGCGGGAAGCGGACCAGTATTTCGCCGCGCCCATGGAGCGCCTGGTCGAGGCCGTGCTGTTCACGCCGCCGGAGCGCTGGTCCGAGGAGCGGATTGCGGCCGCCCGCGCCGACGCGCACCGTGAGCTCGCGATCTGGGAGACGGCGGTCGCCGGCGAGTATCTGGCCGGCGCGTTGTCCGCCGCGGATTTCACGCTGTATCCCTATGTCGCCTTGGTGCTGCGCATGGGCAAGCGAAAGCCCGGTCTCGTAACCGGCGATTTGAGCGGCCCCGCGATCAGCGCCTGGACGCGCCGCATGGAGGCGCTGCCCGTCACCCGAAAGACCTGGCCGCCGCACTGGAAATGAGCTGCGGGGCGCAGTTCGGCGAGCCTCGAGCTGCCCCGCCACGCCAGCAATTTTAGCGCAAACAGCAACGCGGCGTGAACCATTTCGATACAACCACGGCATTCGACCGATGCGGTTCACCGAACGTTGGCAACAACGACCTAGTAGGGGAGAGCCGCACCATCGGGACTTGGACATGTCCATCGATTTCAAGACTCTGTTTCTGCTCACGCTCGACGTCGAGGCGATGTTGGGGGTTCTGCTGCTGTTCTCGTGGATGCAGAACACCGCGGTCCGGGCCGTCGCCTGGTGGGGCTGCGCGTATCTGCTGCGATCGCTGTCGATCGGGCTCTACGGAATGTACGGTGCGCTGCCCGACTTGATCACGATCACCGTCGCCGACGTCATCTTGTTCGGCTCGTATGCGGTAACCTGGACCGGCGCGCGCATCTTCGACGGCCGCGGCCCGCGGCCTGGCTCGCTGATCACCGGGGCCGCGGTCTGGCTGCTGGCGTGCCAGTTCGCCGAATTTGCTCAGGCTGCGGCCATTCGTGCCTCGCTCAGCGCGGCCATCATTGCCGCGTTCATGTGGCTCACGGCCTATGAATTCTGGCGGAGCCGGGCCGAGCGGCTGCTGTCACGCTGGCCGGCGATATTCATCCTGTTCGCCAACGGCGCGATGTTCCTGCTGCGCAGTCCGCCGATCGCCCGGCTGGCATGGCCGGTGGACGAGCACGTGTTCTCCAGCGCCTGGCTCACCGTGATCAGCAGCGAATCGCTGCTGGCGACGATTTCGACCGCCTTCATCCTGCTCGCGATGGCGAAGGAGCGCGCCGAGCTCCGCCACAAGACGGCGGCCACCAAAGATCCGCTGACGGGGCTCGCGAACCGACGCTCCTTCTTCCAGGAAGCCTCCAGGCTGATGCAGACCAGCGATCGTCCGGTCGCTCTGCTGATGGTCGACCTGGACCATTTCAAATCGATCAACGATCAGTTCGGCCACGCGGCGGGAGACGAGATCCTGAGGATTTTTGCGAAGACGGCGAGCGCCAATCTGAGGCCGTCGGACCTCGTCGGCCGGCTGGGCGGCGAGGAGTTTGCCGTCCTGCTGCCGGCGGCGTCCCAGGAGGGCGCATGGTTCGTCGCCGAGCGGCTGCGCTCCGCATTTGCGACCGCTGCCGGTACTGTGAACGGATTGTCCATTGAGGCGACGGCGAGCGTCGGGATATCGATCCTCGACCCCGGACAGGACATGAGTGCACTGGTGGATCGCGCCGATCAGGCGCTCTACCGGGCAAAGGCCAGCGGGCGCAACCGGGTTGCCGGCCCTCAGCCGCAATTCTCCCCGGCCGCCTGAGCGCGAGCCGCCGCCCGCGGCGCGGAACACGACGGGCGCTGCCCGCTTGCTCTCCGGGCCTTGGCTGCGGGGTTGCGGACCTTACCGGAGAGCCGGGCCGGATAAGCCGTCGGAAACGGCAGCGCCAACTCGGGTCTGCACCGGCAAGTCGCGTTTTCCTGCTGCGGACTTCAGCAGCGTCACCTCGATGCCCAGCCGCTTGGCGTCGGCAAAGCTCAGCCAGGTGACGGAATCCGGTCGAGCTTGCGCGACGTAGATGACGGCGGAGTACGAAAGCCCGACGCGATTAAGGTAGGCACCCAGAAGCGCGTTCCCGACGCCGGTCACTTGCCCGGATTTCGGGTCGGAAGCCGCATGCAGCCCGATCCGCGCTCCCGGTCCCATGAAGCGACGGGTGCCGCCCAGCCATGCCAGCGCGCATGCGGAAGCGCATCGCGCGCCCGCAGGCACGAGGGTGTGGAACTGCCTCAACCGGATCATTTCTCCGATCTGAATGCCCGTTACCACGCTGCCGCCGTTGCTTTGAAAGCGGACCATGGCCGTCGCGAGCGGGGCGATTTTCGTAAAAAACCGTTCGCCGTCGGCGACGTCCAACGTGCCTTGCACCACGACAACCGCGGGCTTCTCCGATCCGGCGGATTGCACGGAGATCGCGGCGGCCCGGGCGGGTCCCGCCGACAACACCGCGCAAGCCAGGATCGCAAATCGCATCGAGCTTTACCTGTCCGGCACCGGATGGGGGCCTGGCCACCGAGCCGCGGCCGAGAGTCTAATCCCCGGGACGACGCCGGGCCAGCGGCCGAAGCGCAGTCTCGGCCGCCGCCGGTCCGTGCACTAGGGATTTCTGAACCACTTTGCGGCTAGGTTGGGGCCTGTCTCGTCACCGACATCTCGGACGCAGGCGCAAGGCTCTACGCCGAGGGCATCGTGATTCCGGATCAATTCGTTCTACTGATCACCGGCTCCCAGACCGTGCGTCGGGAGTGCCGGCGGTCTGGCGCCTGGGCAACGAGATCGGCGTCGAGTTCGCCTGAACGCGCCGCTTCGCCCGCGCGAGGACCACCCGACATTTCCCGCCGCAGGAATGCCCGGCAATTCCGCGCGTATTTATCGGATATTTTTAACTCGCGCCTGTCGCCCCATGGCGGGTTTTTCGCTACAGTGGAAACGACCGGTATGTTTCGCCGGTGATGGGGCATTGGGGAGGCACAACATGCCGAACATAGCACTCGATTGGACGACGGTGGACTGGGCCAATGTGGGCCTGCTCTCCGCGATCGCGTTCCTGGCGGCGCTGCTCGGCAACATCCTGATCTTCAAGCACCGGCTCTGGGCTGCCATTCTGGCCGGGTTGCTGTTCGCCGCGGCCTATGTGTTCCTGGCATACTATCCGCACGGTCTTACGGTGCCCGGGCTCAAGACCGGCGCCCGCAAGGCGGCCGTGGTGGTGGGACTGAACTTGACGAGCCCCGAGATCGCGCCGGGCGCGACCATTCAAAACGAGCAGGTCTACCGCGGCTTCGACTGCAACGGCACCAACATCTCGCCGGAGCTGCGCTGGAGCGGGGCTCCGAGCACGGCGAAAAGCTTCACCGTGACGCTGTATGATCCCGACGCTCCGACCGGCAGCGGCTGGTGGCACTGGGTGATCGTCAACATCGCGCCGACCACCACGTTCCTGCCGCGCAACGCCGGCGACCCGAAAATGGGCTTGGCGCCGCCGGGCACGATCCAGATCCGGACCGATTTCGGCACTGTAGGCTACGGCGGGCCCTGCCCGCCGCAGGGCGACAGGCCGCATCGTTACGTGTTCACCATTTTCGCCGTCGACGTCGACAAGCTCCCGGTCGACGAGAGTGCGTCCGCGGCGCTCGTCGGTTTCAATCTGCACTCCCATACGTTGACCAAGGCGACGCTGACCGGCTTTTACGGCCGCTGACCGCGAGCGCGCCCCCGGCTTTTTCGTCGGGCGACCCAGAAGATCCCTCACGTCAGATCGAGTGGAGTTCGTTCCGTCTCGCGGCGCAGCGCGCGAGAACGCGGCGGTTCTTGCGACCTGGACTACCACGCGTCGACGACAATGCGCGTCACCGAAATGACGGAACGAGCCCCGAGGTGGCGACGAGCCACACGCCCGCCGCGCTCAAGGCGCACCCGACGAGGACCGGCAAGGTCCGTCCGGGCGGCGACAATTTTTCCAGCAGCACCAATGCGGTGAGCCCGACGATCC
>VAZU01000212.1 GCA_005884745.1 Alphaproteobacteria bacterium | reverse complement strand
GGGCAGGCCCGGAACGCCTCGACCGCGGCGCCGCCGGTATCGCCCGAAGTCGCGCAGATCACGGTCGCCCGTTCGCCGCGCTGGCGCAGCACATGGTCCATGAGCCGGGCGAGGAGCTGCATGGCCAAATCCTTGAAGGCCAGCGTCGGGCCATGGAACAGCTCGAGCACGAACGTCCGAGGGCCGAGCTGGACCAGCGGGACGACGGCGGGGTGGCGGAACGTCCCATAGGCCTCGCGGGTCATCCGGGCGAGATCGCCCTCCGGGATCGCGTCGTCGACGAAGGGGCGCAGGATTTCGAGCGCCAGCTCGGCATACGGCAGCCCGGCCAGGGCGGCGATCTGCTCCGGGGCGAAAACCGGCCAAAATTCAGGCACATAGAGGCCGCCGTCGCGGGCGAGCCCGGCCAGCATGGCCTCGACGAAAGACAGCGGCGGACCCTCGCCTCGGGTGGAAATATAACGCACCGGCCGATCCTTCAGGTCGGCCGCACCCTATTCGCAAGGCGGAGCCCGTACAAGAAACAGCACTCTGGCGGCCGGAAAATGCACCCCGTTTCAACGGAAAGGGCTTCCTGGACGGGATCCGGGCCGCTTACGACCAGTGATGCCGGTAGCTCCAGTGGTGCCCGCGTCCCCAGTACGGACCCCGGTAGTCCCGATGGGCGCCGTAATAGTCCCAGCGCGGCGCGCCATAATAAACCGCGGGGCCGACCGGCCCGCAGGCTTGCCGCCAGCCGCAGCCCCAGTAGCCGCACCGCCAAACCACGGGGCATGGCGGCTCGACGAGGACGACCGCAGGGGGCCGCGGAACGACGGCGACGGGCGGCGCGGCGGCGGGCGGCGGAACCTCCGCGACCGGCGGCGGGGCCTCCGGGTAGAGGTCGGCGGCCTCGGCGTTCGAGAACGCCCCGGCCGAAACGATCGCGGCTGCGGCAGTGACTGCGAGAACCATGTTACGCATGACATCCTCCCGGTATCGCCAAGCTGCAGGGATCAACCCAGTATCCGCGACTATGATCGGCGTCATCTGAACGGGGCGTGATGCGAGGCTTCACGATCCGTTCAGCCAGCAGACCAGCTTTTGCCACATTCCGTCGGCGCCGTTGCGAGAGCAGCCGGCCTTGGTCCGAGGTCTCTCGGCTCGCGAGCTCGCCTCCTTCGGGGCTGCGGCGGCCGAGGGCGCATCGCCAGCAACCAGCACCAAGCCTTTGTGCCGCTTGGGCGCGTTGGGGGCTGCCAGAATCAGCGCCCAATAGGTTCTGCCGTGACCGGATGCCGAGGCGATCCCGATGCGCCGGGCGTCCCCCATCAGCAGGTTGGTGTTATGCCCGGAGGATGCCTTCCAGATCGCCAAGGTTTCCGAAAACGTTTTCGTCCCCATGGCGATGTTCTCGGCAGCGGCCACGGTGCTGTAGGCGGAAATGCGTTGCGCGAACGGCGCGTAAACGCTGTGATCCATGACGCCGCTCGCCGCCATCGCGTGTGCCTGCTTGGCCGCAAGGGCATTCAGCGCGGGATCGGCCGTGACGGCCGGGAGGCCGTGACTCCTTCGATACGCGGAGATTTCCGATTCCGGGCTCGCCAGCGCGGCGGTTGCCGAAAGAGCCAGGATCATGGCGGCGCTCGCGTATTTCATCATGCTTCTCGTCCTGGCTCGGGGGCTTGCGGCAGCATGCCAACGGTTCGGCATTATGCGGGCACGCGCCGCCGGGAACGAGGGGCCGCGGGCCCCTTGGCGCATCGAGTCTCCGGTGAGTTGTCGGCGAAAATGCGGCGTGCTCGGAGCGGATGTCAGGCGATCGACGCCGCGGACTCCGGTTACGGCCGGCCCTCCCGCATCCGTCCCCCAGCAAACACCGCGAACACGCCGGCCAGCACCGCGGCGAGACCGAACCAGGTGATGGCGTACAGCAGGTGGTTGTTCGGCAGATTCGGCTTGAGCTTGCCCGGAGCCGGCAGGCCGCCCGGCGGAAGAGGCGCCTCCTGCTCGACATAGAACGGGGGCACCGGGCCCCAGCCCTTCTCGGCGGCGATGGCGGGGGGATCGCGCACGAACCAGATGTTTTTCGCGGGATCGTCGTTCGGCGTGTACCACGAGCGCGCGTCGGGCCAGCGCAGCACGCCGACGATGTCGAGTAAGCCCGAGAGCTGCCCGGCACCGCGGCTTGAAACATCCTTGCGGTCCAACGGCACGAAGCCGCGGTCGACCGGCACGAGCCCGTCACGCGTTTCCGCCGGCGTGAACACCCAATAGCCCGGGCCGCTGGTGTCGGGCCGCAGCGTCGAGCCGCTGGTGTAGACGAGCGCTTCCCGATCGTTGCGAAACTCGCCCGCAAACCGCACCGGGCGGAATTCCCACTCGGCGCGGTCGAGGCGAGGCCACTCGGCGGCCGGCGGCAGGTCGACCGGCGCCGCCGCGAGCTGGCGGCCGATGGCGTCGATCAGATTTTCCTTCCAGACTTTGCGTTCGAGCTGCCAGACGCCGAGCCCGATCAGCACCGCGAATGCGGCAAAGGCGGCAGCGGCCGGGGTCAACAGACCCTTCCGGCGCGCCGCATTCAAGTCTCCTCTCCGGGATGCAGCCGTCCCTCCGCCGCCTTGTGGTGATATTGCAGCGCGATCAAGAGTCCCTTGAGCAGGCGCAACGGACCGAGCGTCACGATCAGGATCAGCGGCGCCCACAGCGCCGCGTGCAGCCAGTACGGCGGCTGATAGGCGAACTCGACGATCAGGGCCGCCGCGACGACGATGAACCCGCCGATGAAGATCGCGAACACCGCGGGACCGTCGCCGGGATCGGCAAAGCCATAATCGAGCCCGCACGAATCGCAGCGCGGGCGAAGCTGCAGGAATCCCCGGAACAGCTTGCCCTTGCCGCAGCGCGGGCAGCGGCCGGCAAGGCCGGCCAGGATGGGGAAGGAGAGCGAGCGATCCGGGTTCGCCGACATTGCTGAGGCGTCATTCCGGCAGCCGCCCCGGATCGCGGTCCGGGACAGGCGTCACTGCACCAGTCCCTCGGCATGCACGCCCGCGCCATAGACGTAGATGCAGGTGAACAGGAACAACCAGACCACGTCGACGAAATGCCAGTACCAGGCGGCGAACTCGAAGCCGAGATGCTGCCTCGGCGTGAACTGTCCGGCAAAGGCGCGCAGCAGGCACACGCAGAGAAAGATCGTCCCGATGATGACATGGGCGCCGTGGAAGCCGGTCGCCATGAAGAAGGTCGCGCCGTAAATGTGGCCTTTGAAGGCGAAATGCGCGTGGCTGTACTCGTAGGCCTGGATGCAGGTGAACGAAATGCCGAGCAGGATGGTGCAGATCAGGCCCCACTTGAGGCCCTGGCGGTCGTTCTCGAGCAGCGCATGGTGCGCCCAGGTCACCGTGGTGCCGGAGGTGAGCAGGATCAGCGTGTTGAGCAGCGGCAGGTGCCAGGGATCGAAGGTCTCGATCCCCTTCGGCGGCCACGTCCCGCCCAAGAGCTCGGTGCGCATCACGTCGTGGATATCGGCCGGGAACAGCGCGACGTTGAAATAAGCCCAGAACCAAGCGACGAAGAACATCACCTCGGAAGCGATGAACAGGATCATGCCGTAGCGATGCGAGAGTTGCACCACGCGCGAATGGTGCCCCTCGTACTCGGCCTCGCGGATGACGTCGCGCCACCAGCCGATCATGGTGTAGTCGACACCGATCGCGCCGAAGCCGAAAATGATCGGCGCGGCGGCGAACATGTGGCGCATCCAAGTGATGAGACCCACCGCCAGCAGGAAGGCCGAGACCGCCCCCACGGCCGGCCACGGAGAAGGGTCGACCAGATGGTAAGGGTGCTTTGCTTGCGCTTCGGCCATCGTGCTCGTCTCCGCTCGGTTCAGAAACTCACGGCGCTCGTGTCGGCTCGCTGCAGCTAACTGCGGCCCGGCCCGCCGTCCGCCACGGGCTTCGGCGGCTCCCGGACCGGATACATGGTGTAGGAGAGCGTGATGGTGTTGAGATCGTCGTCATCGGGATCCTTCGCCAACTGTGGATCGACGAAGAACACCACCGTCATCTCCCGCCGCTCGCCCGGCTTGAGCCGCTGCTCGGTGAAGCAGAAGCAGTTGATCTTGGAGAAATACTGGCCGACCGTCGGCGGCGCGACATTATAGGAGGCCTGTCCGATCGTCTCCCGCGCCGATTGGTTGGTGACGGTGAAAAGCACGGTCACCACCTGGCCGAGCTTGACCTCGACCGAGTTCTGCTCCGGCTCGAATTTCCACGGCAGTCCGCCGGTGACGTTGGCGTCGAAGCGCACATTGAGCTTGCGCTCGAGCACCGCCCCCGGCGGAACCTCGGCCACCTGCGTCGTGCCGCCGAAACCGGTGGCGCGGCAGAACCAGCTGTAGAGCGGCACCGACGCATAGGCCATGCCGACCATGGCCGCGACGAAGATGCCGCAGGCCGCGGCGACCGCGACATCGCGCCTGCGCGCCCTTGCCGGATCGAGCTTGATTGAACGCTTCATGGGCATCGATCGGCCGGTTGAGCACGCCGGGCCCGAGCTTGACGATGGTGACGATATAGAACAGCACCACCAGCGCCCCGAGCGTGAGTGCGATCGCGATCGAGCGCGCGCGTCGCCGGCGCTTCTGCTCCTCGGTGAGCACGATCCCGGGCTCGGGGGTCGGATCGTTCATGGCGCTCATCCGATCGTGATACCGGCAGGCGGCAGTCGGCCGGTGGGTTCGACCAGCAGCATCGCGAACAGCACAAACAGATAGAGGATCGAGAAAGCGAACAGCCGCCTTGCCGCCCGCTCTTCGCCCGCCCCGTCCCGGACGCGCAGTTGCAACGCCAACAAAATCATCATGCCGCCGCCCGCGATTGCCACCGCCCCATAGGCGGCTCCGGCAAACCCGAACAGCCACGGCGCGAGCCCGAGCGGAGCGAGCACCAGCGTATAGAGCAGGATTTGCCGGTGCGTCTCCTCTCTTCCGGCCACGACCGGAAGCATGGGGATGCCGGCGCGCGCGTACTCGTCGGCGCGATACAGCGACAGGGCCCAGAAATGCGGCGGGGTCCAGAAGAAGATGATCAGGAACAGCAGGATGGATTCGATGCCGATGCCGCCCGTTGCCGCCGCCCAGCCGATCATGGGCGGGAAGGCGCCGGCGGCGCCGCCGATCACGATGTTCTGCGGCGTCGAGCGCTTGAGCCACATCGTGTAGACCACGGCGTAGAAGAAGATGGTGAACGCCAGCAGGCCGGCCGCCAGCACGCTCACCAAGAGCCCGAGCACGACGATCGAGCCGCCCGCCAGCGTGAGACCGAACGCGAGGGCTTCGCCCGGCAGAATGCGCCCGCGCGGGATCGGCCGGCCGGCCGTGCGGCTCATCAGCGCGTCGACGTCCGCGTCGAACCCCATGTTGAGCGCGCCTGCCGCGCCGGCGCCCACCGCGATGCACAACAGGGCCGTGAAGCCGATCACCGGATGCAGGTGGCCCGGCGCCGACACCAGGCCGACCAGCGCCGTGAACACCACGAGCGACATCACCCGCGGTTTCATCAGCGCAACATAATCGCCCACACCGGCAAGGCTCGGCTCGACGCGCGCGAAAGATCCGGTGAGGTCGTTGCCTTGGCTCAGCGACATGAAATGCCTTCAGCTCGCTCTTCTTCCCGATCTCGCGCCGGACACCCGGCAACGCGCATCAGCGGATGCGCGGCAGAACTTCAAACTGATGGAACGGCGGGGGCGACGGCAGCGTCCATTCGAGCGTCGTCGCACCGGCGCCCCACGGGTTGTCGGCGGCTTTCTGTTTGCGGACGAAAGCCTGGGCCAGACCGAACAGGAACACCAGCAGGCCGCATGCCGAAATATACGACCCGATCGAGGACACCAGGTTCCACGGGTGAAAGGCGTCGGGATAGTCGACGATGCGGCGCGGCATGCCGGCGAGCCCGAGGAAGTGCTGTGGGAAGAACACCATGTTGACGCCGACGAAAGTCAGCCAGAAGTGCAGCTTGCCCAGTGTCTCCGAGTACATGTAGCCGGTCATCTTGGGGAACCAATAGTACCAGCCGGCGAAGATGGCGAACACGGCGCCGAGCGAGAGCACGTAGTGGAAATGCGCCACCACGTAATAGGTGTCCTGCAGCACGCGGTCGACCCCGGCATTGGCGAGCACGACGCCGGTGACCCCGCCGATCGTAAACAGGAAGATGAAGCCGATGGCCCACAGCAGCGGGGTGCGGAAATCGAGTGACCCGCCCCACATCGTGGCGATCCAGGAGAAGATCTTGATGCCCGTGGGTACCGCGATCACCATGGTGGCGGCGACGAAATACGCCTGGGCGCCGGTCGACATTCCGACCGTGTACATGTGGTGCGCCCAGACCACGAACCCGATGCCGCCGATGGCGACCATGGCGTAGGCCATGCCGAGATAGCCGAACACCGGCTTGCGGCTGAAGGTGGCGACGACCTGACTGATCATGCCGAAGCCGGGCAGGATCAGGATGTAGACTTCGGGATGACCGAAGAACCAGAACAGGTGCTGGAACAGGATCGGATCGCCGCCGCCTTCGGGATTGAAGAAGGTGGTGCCGAAATTGCGGTCGGTCAGCAGCATGGTGATGGCGCCGGCGAGCACCGGCATGGCGAGCAGCAGCAGGAACGTGGTCACCAGGATCGACCACACGAACAGCGGCATTTTGTGCAGGGTCATGCCCGGCGCGCGCATGTTGAAGATCGTGGTGATGAAGTTGATGGCACCGAGAATCGAGGAGGCGCCGGCAAGGTGCAACGACAGGATGGCGAAATCGACCGCCGGGCCCGGGTGGCCGCTGGTCGAGAGCGGGGCATAAATCGTCCAGCCCGCCCCCACGCCGTTGCCGCCGGGCTCGCCTTCGACGAACAGCGAGGTCAGCAGCAAGGTGAAGGAAGCCGGCAGCAGCCAGAACGAAATGTTGTTCATGCGGGGAAACGCCATGTCCGGCGCGCCGATCATCAGCGGGACCATCCAATTGCCGAACCCGCCGATCATGGCCGGCATGACCATGAAGAAGATCATGATCAGGCCGTGCGCGGTGGTGAACACGTTGAACGTGTGCACGTCGGAGAAAATCTGCAGCCCGGGATTCATCAGCTCGAGACGAATGCCGATCGACAGGCAAGCGCCGATCACCCCGCCGACCAGGGCGAACACCAGGTACATCGTGCCGATGTCCTTGTGGTTGGTGGAATAGACATAGCGGCGCCATCCGGTTGGATGATCGTGCGCATCGTGGGCGCCGTGAGCCGTCTCCATCGTCATTGCCATGTCGGATCCCTCGACCTCGCTGCCGGACCGCGGTGCGGCCCCGGTCTCCTATTCCGCGTTCGCCGATTCTCTCGCGGCCAATGCCCTCGGCAGGGAATCATCCCCGCGCGCGTATTTCCTCTTGGCGTCTTCGAGCCAGGCGTTGAAATCGCTGTCGCTCACCACGCGTACCGCGATCGGCATGAACGCGTGGTTCTTGCCGCAAAGCTCGGAACATTGCCCGTAATAGATTCCCTCTTTGGTGGCCTTGAACCAGGTCTCGTTGAGCCGCCCCGGAATGGCGTCGATCTTGATGCCGAACGAGGGCACCGCGAAGGAATGGATCACGTCGGACCCGGTTACCTGCACGCGGACGATCTTGTCGACCGGGACCACCATTTCATTGTCGACCGAGAGCAGCCGCGGCTGGTCGGGCTTGAGGTCCTTGTCCTGGATCATCAGCGAGTCGAACTCGAACTTGCCCTGATCGGGATAGCCGTAGCTCCAGTACCATTGCTTGCCGGTGGCCTTCACGGTGACATCCGCCGGCGGGATGTTCTGCTCGAGGAACAACAGGCGGAACGACGGCACCGCGATGAACACCAGGATGGCGATCGGAATCACCGTCCAGGCCACCTAGAGCGAGGTGCGATGTGTGGTGCGCGACGGCGCGGGATGGGCACGCTGGTTGAACCGCACCATCACCCACACCAGCAGCACGAGCACGACCACGGTGATCAAGGTGATGACGATCAGCAGCAAGTTGTGGAACCAGATGATGTTTTCCATCACCGGCGAGCCGGCGTCCTGCAGTCCGGTCTGCCACGGCGTGGGGTGCCCCAGCGCGGCAAGCGCAACGCTTGCAGCCGTGAGCACGACCAGGGCCGACACGCAGGCGATCGACCGCGACAGCACCAGCATCGTTCGACTAGCTCCTTACGACGGGTTACCGGCGGGGCCGGTCGCGCTCGCTCGGCTACGAGCGCTCGGGCTTGCCCGCTCGGGTGCTCGGTGCCGCGGGATGTTGGCGCGAGGGTGAAGCGTCCGGGCGGAGGCCAAGCTTCTCA
>VAZU01000197.1 GCA_005884745.1 Alphaproteobacteria bacterium | reverse complement strand
AGGCTCAATGCGCCGGTCGAGGACACGATGCGCTTCTCGTCGATGTCGATGCCGTTGAGTCTGGCGACGTCGGACCCGGTGGCGATCACGATCGCCTTGGTTTCGATCGTTTGCGCCTGTCCGTCGTCCGCCCGGATCTCGATCTGGCCGGGAGCGAGGATTTTCCCCGCGCCGTGAAAAGCCTCGATCTTGTTTTTCCTGAACAGAAACGCAACGCCCTTGACGTTGCCGTCGACGCCGTCGTCCTTGAACTTCATCATGCCGGGAAGGTCGAGCTTCGGCGCGGCGAGCTTGATTCCCATTTTTTCGAAGCTGTGCCCGGCCTCTTCGAACAGCTCGGAGGCGTGCAGCAGCGCCTTCGACGGGATGCAGCCGATGTTGAGGCAGGTGCCGCCGAAGGTCTTTTGCTTCTCCACCACGGCCACTTTCATGCCGAGCTGGGCGGCGCGAATGGCGCAGACATAGCCGCCGGGACCGCTGCCGATGACGACGAGATCGTAGGCCATGACTTAGCTCCACACTCGTAGATCGTCATGGCCGGGCTTGTCCCGGCCATCCACGTCTATTCTCCGATCACGGGATTCAAGACGTGGATGCCCGGCACAAGGCCGGGCATGACCCGAAAATTCCCTCACAGATCTAAAATCAGCCGCTCCGGGTCTTCCAGGATCTCCTTCAGGCGCACCAGAAACGTCACCGCCTCGCGCCCGTCGACGATGCGATGGTCGTAGCTGAGCGCCAGATACATCATCGGCCGCAGCTTGATCTCGCCGCCGACCGCCATCGGACGCTCCTGGATCTTGTGCATGCCGAGAATGCCGGATTGCGGCGCGTTGAGGATGGGGGTCGACATCAGCGACCCGTAGATGCCGCCGTTGGAGATGGTGAACGTGCCGCCCTGCATCTCCTCGATTTTCAGCGTGCCCTCGCGCGCCCGCCTGCCGAAATCGGCGATCGTCTTCTCGATGTCGGCCAGCGAGCGCTGGTCGGCCTCGCGCACCACCGGGACCACGAGGCCCTTCTCGGTCCCGACCGCGACGCCGACGTGATAATAGTTCTTGTAGATGAGGTCGGTGCCGTCGATCTCGGCGTTGACCGCGGGAATCTCCTTGAGCGCCTGAACCGAGGCGCGCACGAAGAAGCTCATGAACCCCAGCTTCACCCCGTGCTTCTTCTCGAACAGCTCCTTGTACCGGTTGCGCACCGCCATGACGTTTCCCATGTCGACCTCGTTGAAGGTCGTGAGCATGGCGGCGGTGCTCTGCGCTTCCTTGAGCCGGCGCGCGATGGTCTGCCGCAGCCTGGTCATGCGCACGCGTTCCTCGCGCGCGGCATCATCCGGCAGCGAGGGCGCCCGCACCTGGATGGCCGCGGCCGGCTGCGCGACCGGGGTCGGCGCCGCCGCCGCGCGCTCGATCGCCGCGATCATGTCGCCCTTGGTGACGCGTCCATCCTTGCCGGTCCCGGGCACGCCGCCGGCGTCGATGCCGGTCTCCTCGGCGATTTTGCGCACCGAAGGCGCAAGCGCGTCCGCGGCCGCCGGTCTCGGCGCGGCCGGCTTGGGCTGCGGCGGCGGGGACGCTACTTTCGCGGCCGCAGGGGGCGCCGGAGCGGCCTTGGGCGGCGCCGGGGCGGCCTTGGCGGGCGCGCCGCCTTCCTGGATCTGTCCGAGCAAGGCCCCCGGCGCGACGATCTCGCCGTCCTTGGCCAGAATTTCGGCGAGCACGCCCGATGCCGGAGCCGGCACTTCGACCGTGACCTTGTCGGTCTCGAGCTCGACCACCGGCTCGTCGGCCGCGACCGCCTCGCCGGGCTGCTTGAACCAACGGCCGATGGTCGCTTCGGTGACGGATTCGCCCAGCGTCGGCACGCGGATTTCTGTCGTCATGATCGTCTCGTTGGTTACGGCAGCATCAGTGCAAGAAAGGCCGAATCATTCGCGCGGGCCGATGGCCGGGTTTCAGCCCAGCGCATCGTCGAGCAGACTTCGAAGCTGGGCCTGGTGCTTGGACATCATGCCCGTCGCGGTCGCCGCGGAGGCCGGGCGGCCGGCATAGCGCAAGCGCCGGTGGGTGGCGCCGATCTGGTTGAGCACCCATTGCAGGAACACGTCGACGAAGAACCAGGCGCCCATGTTGCGCGGCTCTTCCTGGCACCACACGATCTCGGCGGTCTTGAACCTGGAGAGCTCCTGCACCAGGGCTTTGGTCGGGAACGGATAGAGCTGCTCGACGCGGAGCAGGTAGATGTCGTCGACGCCGCGCTTTTCCCGCTCCTCATAGAGGTCGAAATAGACTTTTCCGGAGCACAGGACGACTCGCCGGATGTTCTTATCCGGGACCAGCTTGATCTTCTCGTCCGGCAGCAGCTGCGCATCGTCCCACAGCAGGCGGTGGAAGCTGGTTTCCGAGCCCATCTCCTCGAGCCGGGAGACCGCGCGCTTGTGCCGAAGCAGCGACTTGGGCGTCATCAGGATCAACGGCTTGCGGATCTCGCGTCTGAGCTGGCGCCGCAGGATGTGGAAATAATTGGCCGGGGTCGTGCAATAGGCGACCTGCATGTTGTCCTCGGCGCACATCTGCAGGAAGCGCTCGAGCCGCGCCGAGGAGTGCTCGGGACCCTGGCCTTCATAGCCGTGCGGCAGCAGGCAGACCAGCGCCGACATGCGCAGCCATTTGCGCTCGCCCGAGGAGATGAACTGGTCGAACACGACCTGCGCGCCGTTGGCGAAATCGCCGAACTGCGCCTCCCACAGCGTGAGCGTGTTCGGCTCGGCGAGCGAGTAGCCGTACTCGAAGCCGAGCACGGCCTCCTCCGACAGCATAGAGTTGTGCACTTCGTAGCGGGCCTGCGGCTCGCGGATGTGGTTGAACGGGACGTAGCGGGCCTCGGTCTCCTGGTCGATCAGGACCGAGTGGCGCTGGGAGAACGTGCCGCGCTCGCTGTCCTGGCCGGACAGGCGCACGGAAAGCCCGTCGAGCAGCAGCGAGCAGAACGCCAGCGCCTCGCCGGTGGCCCAATCGATTCCCGCGCCGGTCTCGATGCTCTTGCGGCGCTGGTCGAGGAAGCGCTGGATCGTGCGGTGCACCTTGAACTCCGCCGGCACCGCGGTGATTTTCCGGCCGATGTCCTGGAGCGTCGCGATGGCAACGCCGGTGTTGCCGCGGCGCGCATCCTCGACGTCGCCGCCGGTCTTGAGCCCCGCCCAGCGGCCGTCGAGCCAGTCCGCCTTGTTGGCGCGATAGCCGCCGCTCGCCTCGTACTCGGCGTCGAGCCGCGCGCGCCAGTCGATTTTCATCTTCTCGACCTCGCCTTCGGTCACGATTTCCTCGGCGATCAGCTTCTTCGAGTAGATTTCCAGCGCGGAAGGATGCGAGCGGATCTTCTTGTACATCAGCGGCTGGGTAAACATGGGCTCGTCGCCCTCGTTGTGGCCGAACCGCCGATAGCAGAACATGTCGAGGACGACCGGCTTGTGGAATTTCTGCCGGTACTCGATCGCCACCTTGGCGGCGAACACCACCGCCTCCGGATCGTCGCCGTTGACGTGAAAGATCGGCGCCGCGATCATCTTGGCGACGTCGGAAGGGTAAGGCGAGGAGCGGCTGTAGCGCGGATACGTGGTGAACCCGATCTGATTGTTGATGATGACATGCACCGAGCCGCCGGTGCGGTAGCCGCGCAGGTCGGAGAGGCCGAAGCACTCGGCGACGACGCCCTGGCCGGCGAACGCCGCGTCGCCGTGGATCAGCAGCGGCAGCACCGAGGTGCGCTCGACGTGATCGTCGTGCTGCTCCTGCTTGGCGCGGACCTTTCCCAGCACCACCGGATCGACGATTTCGAGATGCGAGGGATTGGCGGTCAGTGACAGATGCACGCGATTGCCGTCGAACTCGCGATCCGACGAGGCGCCGAGGTGATATTTGACGTCACCTGAGCCTTCGACTTCGTCGGGAGTCCACGACCCGCCCTTGAACTCGTGAAAGATCGCCCGGTGCGGCTTGCCCATGACCTGGGCCAGCACGTTGAGCCGGCCGCGGTGTGCCATGCCGAGCACGATCTCCTCGACGCCGAGCGCGCCGCCGCGCTTGATGATCTGCTCCAGCGCCGGCACCACCGACTCCGCCCCGTCGATGCCGAACCGCTTGGTACCGGTGTATTTGACGTCGATGAATTTCTCGAAGCCTTCCGCCTCGACCAGCTTGTTGAGGATGGCGCGCTTGCCTTCCCGGGTGAACGTGATCTCCTTGTCGGGCCCTTCGATGCGCTCCTGGATCCAGGCCTTCTGCGCCGGGTCGGCGATGTGCATGAATTCGACGCCGAGCGTCTGGCAATAGGTCCGCTGCAGGATGGCGACGATCTCGCGCAAGGTGGCGAATTCCACCCCCAGCACGTGATCGATGAAGATCTTGCGGTCGTAATCGGCCTCGGTGAAGCCGTACGAGCGCGGGTCGAGCTCTTCGGTGTCTTTCGGCGGCTCAAGCCCGAGCGGGTCGAGGTTGGCGTGCATCAGCGCCCGAATGGAATCGCGGGTGGCGCGCTGGATCTGCGCCTCGGTAAGGTCCGCGCCGGCGGTTTGCGCTCTTGTCTTGATCTTGCCCGCGAGCGCCTTGTCGGCCTCGAGCCAATGGCCGTCGAGCGCCGAGACCAGTTCGTCGCGCGCCGGAATCGGCCAGTCCGCACGCTTCCAGGAAGGACCCTGGGCGCTTTTTAGAACCTCGGCGGGTCCATCGCGCAGGCTCTCGAAGAATGCCCTCCATTCGCCGTCGACCGCAGCCGGATCGCTCTCATAGCGGGCATAGAGATCTTCGATATAGGCGGCGTTGCCGCCATACAGAAACGAGGTGCGAGCGAAAGCTGCGTTGGCGTCCTGGCGAGACATGTGGCGGATCCCGTGGCTTCGTGCCGCAAGCTCGATGCCGCGGCCGATCCCTGTTGCCGGCCGACGGCCGACGCTGCCCCTTTTACTATGTATGTTGTCGTTGGCATCGGGGAAAGTTGCAAGCAGTGAATCAGGCTTTCAGGAGTTCGACGAGCGTCTTGCCGATCCGCGCCGGAGAAGGCGAGACGCGAATGCCGGCGCTTTGCATCGCTGCCATCTTCGATTCCGCGTCTCCGGTCCCCCCGGAGATGATGGCGCCGGCATGGCCCATGCGGCGCCCGGGCGGAGCGGTTCGTCCGGCGATGAAGCCGACCATCGGCTTGCCGCGGCCGTGCTTGGCCTCGCCGTGGATGAACGCGGCGGCCGCCTCCTCGGCGGTGCCGCCGATCTCGCCGATGAGCACGATCGCCTCGGTCTCGGGATCGCCGAGCAGCAGCTCCAGCGCCTCGATGAATTCCATGCCTTTGACCGGATCGCCGCCGATGCCGATGGCGGTGGTCTGGCCCAATCCCTCGCGGGTGGTCTGATAGACCGCCTCGTAGGTCAGCGTGCCCGAGCGCGACACGATCCCCACCCTGCCGCGGTTGAAGATCTTTCCGGGCATGATGCCGATCTTGCATTCCCCCGCGGTCATGATGCCCGGGCAATTCGGTCCGATCAGCCGCGATTTCGATCCCTGCAGCGCCCGCTTCACCTTCACCATGTCGAGCACCGGGATGCCCTCGGTGATGCACACGATCAGCGGGATCTCGGCCTCGATCGCCTCGCAGATCGCGTCGGCGGCGGCGGGCGGCGGCACGTAGATGACGCTGGCGTCGCATTCGGTCTCCCGGCGGGCTTCGGCGACGGTGTCGAACACCGGCAGGCCGAGATGGATCGAGCCGCCCTTGCCCGGCGCGGTGCCGCCGACCATGCGGGTGCCGTAGGCGATCGCCTGCTCGGAATGGAACGTGCCGTTGCGGCCGGTGAATCCCTGGCACAGCACGCGGGTGTTCTTGTCGACGAGCACCGCCATCAGCCGAGTTCCTTCACGGCCGCGACGATCTTCTGCGCGGCGTCGTCGAGATCGTCCGCCGCAATGATGTTGAGGCCGGATTCGGCGATGATGTTCTTCCCGATCTCGACGTTGGTGCCTTCGAGCCGCACCACCAGCGGCACCTTCAGGCCGACCTCCTTGACCGCGGCGATCACGCCCTCCGCGATGATGTCGCAGCGCATGATGCCGCCGAAGATGTTGACCAGAATGCCCTTCACCTTCGGATCCGCGGTGATGATCTTGAACGCGGCGCTTACTCTCTCCTTGGAGGCGCCGCCGCCGACGTCGAGGAAGTTCGCGGGCGCGCCGCCGTAGAGCTTGATGATGTCCATCGTGGCCATCGCCAGGCCGGCGCCGTTGACCATGCAGCCGATCGAGCCGTCGAGCGCGATGTAACTGAGCTCGTGCCGGGAGGCGGCGATCTCCTTCTCGTCTTCTTCGCTCAAATCGCGCAGCGCCACGATATCGGGGTGGCGGTAGAGCGCGCTGTCGTCGAAGCCGATCTTGGCGTCGAGGCAGATGAGCGCTCCGGCTTTCGTCAGCACCAGCGGGTTGATCTCGAGCAGGCTCATGTCCTTGGCGAGAAAGGCCGCATAGAGCTGGGCGAGGATGCGCCCGGCCTGCACGGCGGCCTCGTTGGCGAGCCCGAGCGCCTGGGCGACCCGGCGGCCGTGATGCGGCAGGACCCCGGTGACCGGATCGACCGCGAAGCTGACGATCCTGTCCGGATGCGTGTGCGCGACTTCCTCGATCTCCATGCCGCCTTCGGTCGAGACCACGAAGGCGACGCGGCCGCAGGCGCGGTCGACGAGGGCCGAGAGATAGAATTCGCGGTCGATCGCCGAGCCTTCCTCGACGTAGAGCCGGCGCACGATCTTGCCCTCGGGCCCGGTCTGCTCGGTCACCAGCGTCGAGTCCAGCAGCCGCTGCGCTTCCGAGCGCACCGCGTCGAGCGATTTGACGACCTTGACGCCACCCGCCTTGCCGCGGCCGCCGGCGTGGATCTGCGCTTTGACCACCCACACCGGTCCGCCGAGCTGCTCGGCCGCCCGCACCGCCTCCACGACCGTGAACGCCGGAATGCCGCGCGGGACCGGCACGCCGAATTCGCGCAGCACCGCCTTGGCCTGATATTCATGGATATTCATGAAATCCGGAACTCCAATCGGCGTGGCGGATTCAGCTCATTTGCCGAGATCCGGAGCGATCTTCTTGCAGGCGTCGACCAGGCTCTGCACCGCGGTGACCGAGCGATCGAACATCTCGCGTTCCGCGCCGCTGAGCTCGATTTCGACCACGCGCTCGACGCCCTTCGCGCCGATCACGGCAGGGACTCCGACGTAAAGTCCGCGCACGCCGTATTCGCCGTTGAGGAACGCGGCGCAGGGCAGCACCCGCTTGCGATCGCGCAGATAGCCCTCCGCCATGGCGACGGCGGACGATGCCGGCGCGTAGAAGGCCGAACCGGTCTTCAGCAGATTGACGATCTCCGCCCCGCCGTCGCGGGTCCGCTGCACGACGGCATCGATCCTGCTCTGCGAGGTCCAGCCCATGCGGATGAGGTCCGGAATGGGAATGCCGGCGACGTTGGAATAGCGCACCAGCGGCACCATGGTGTCGCCGTGACCGCCGAGCACGAACGCGGTGACATCCTCGACCGACACGTTGAACTCGTCGGCCAGGAAATAGCGGAACCGCGCGGAATCCAGCACGCCCGCCATGCCGACGACCATGTTCTTCGCCAGCCCGCAGCTCTTCTGCAGCACCCACACCATGGCGTCGAGCGGATTGGTGATGCAGATGACGAAGGCGTTGGGCGCATATTTCTTGATGCCGGCGCCGACCTGCTCCATCACCTTGATGTTGATGCTCAAGAGATCGTCGCGGCTCATTCCCGGTTTGCGCGGCACGCCGGCGGTGACGATGCAGACGTCCGCGCCCTCGATGGCATCGTACGAATTGGTTCCCGCAAACCGCGCGTCGAACCCTTCGATCGGCGAGGATTCGACGAGATCGAGCGCCTTGCCCTGGGGCACGCCTTCGACCACGTCGAACAGCACGACATCGCCGAGCGCCTTGAGCCCGATCAGATGTGCAAGCGTGCCGCCGATCTGGCCGGCACCGATCAATGCGATCCTGTTTCGCGCCATGTCGAAAATCCCGGGATGCCGTAGCCTTGCAACAACTTGCTTTCGGCGGAACGCGCCGCAGGAGCCGGGGTTGCCGAGCGGAATGCCGGCAGCGGCTGGCCGAGACGGCCGAACCGGCCGTGGCGGGTGATTAGCCGGTTCAAGCCGGCCGTTCAAGTCGACCCGGCGGTTCAGGTCTCGACGATGCCCTCGGTCTCGCTTTGCCGCCGTCCGTGCGGGAGCGCCAGATAGGACCGTGAGCGCATCTCGATGAGCCGCGATGCGGTGCGCGCGAACTCCTGCGCCTCGAAACCGGCGCTTGCCGAATACAGCGCCTCGGGCGCCGCCTGCGCCGATGCCACGAGCTTGACGGCTCGGTCGTACAGCGTGTCGATGAGCACGATGAAGCGCTTGGCCTCGTTTCTGCGCTCGTAGTCCATCACCGGAATGCCGTCGAGCACGATGGTATGGAATTCATGCGCGAGCTTGAGATAATCGGCGGCGCCGAACGCGCTGCCGCATAATTCCGGGAACGACAGCCAGGCGGCGCCCCGGGCGGCGCGCGGCACGCGCAGAATGCGCCCCTTGACGGCGAATTCCTGCGGGCCCGCGGCTTCCGAGCCGGTCAGCTGCCGCCAGGTCGCCGCCAGCGCCGCGTCGGCCGCCGCGTCCGCCGGAACGTGCCAGACCGGAGCGCTCGCCAGTTTCTCCAGCCGGAAGTCGGTGCGCGCCTCGAGACGAACGAGTTCCATATGCGTCTCGATCAGCGCCACGAACGGCAGGAACAGCGCGCGATTGAGACCCTCGCGGTAGAGCTCGTCGGGCGGCACGTTGGAAGTGGCGACCACGACCACGCCGTGCCCGAACAGTTCCGTGAACAGGCGGCCGAGGATCATCGCGTCGGCAATATCCGTGACGTTGAACTCGTCGAAGCACAGCAGGCACGCTTGCTCGGCGAGCGCCGCCGCGACCGGCGCGATCGGATCCTCGCCTTTGACCTCGCCTCGCTTGCGTTGCTGCCGCCATGCATGAAGGCGCGTGTGCACGTCGAGCATGAACTCGTGAAAATGCGCGCGGCGCTTGCGCCCGATCGCGGCCGCGGCGAAAAACAGGTCCATCAGCATGGTCTTGCCGCGGCCGACTTCGCCGTGGAGGTAAAGGCCCTTGATGGGACCGCGGTCCAGCCGAGCGAGGAGGATTTGTGCGCCCGCCGATGCCGCGCGAGCCGCGCTTCGAGCGCCGCCAGCCGGGCGACCGCGCCTTCCTGGCCCGGATCGCGCTCGATCTCGCCTGTTGCCAGGAGCGCGCGATAACGCTCGCCAATCGTGCCGGTCATCAAGAGCCAATTCCGAGGAAGAGTAGGCGGGGAGCGGCAGGCTTAGCCGCCGGCTGCCGCGCCGGACAAGTGCCTATCTTTTGCGCGGCCCTTGCACTGCAGCGGAGCGTTTTGGCCGCCGGAGCACCAAAGCCATAGCAGCCATGCATTTCCGGAGGCAAATCAATCCGATATGGCCCATCACCATCCTGTGAAGCCCTTGTCACGGTTTTGCTGCATCGCAATATTACGGTCCGTTGCAGCGATTCGCTGGTCGCGGGCCGCTGGTCTGGAGAGGAACTCACGGGAGGGTCTTTGCAGACGTCCAAACGTCAGGAGAGACCCGAATGCACGAACACCTGATCGACGGCGGCAGTGTCCGCAAACTATGGATCGGCGAAACGATCCTCTATCGCGAGCATCTGCTGCGTCTCGATGCGGAGAGCCGGCGCAATAGGTTCGGCGGCGCGGTTTCCGACGACTTCCTCCGCACGTACTCGGAGCCTTCCGGGCTGAGCGACGCGGTGATCCACGGCTTCTTCGTCGAGGGCGTGTTGCGCGGCGCGGCGGAGCTGCGCCCGCTCGCGGCCGGCAACGAGGCCGAGGCGGCGTTCAGCATCGAGAAGCCTTGGCAAAGCCATGGCGTGGGGACGGCCTTGGCACATGACGTGCCTGGCCGAGAACCAGCGCATGCAGCAACTCGCGCTGAAGTTCGACGCGGAACTCACGTTCGATTTCGGCAGCGTGATCGGCGAGGTCGAGGCGCCGCATCCGACCCCGATGTCGCTCATGCGCGAACTCGTGGCCGACAGCACCGGGCTCGCGACCGCCATGCTCGACGTACAGTCGCGGCTGCTCAAGCCGGCGTAATCCCTCCCCGAAGGGGAGGGTGGCGAGACCGAGAGCGTCGAGCCCGGGTGGGGTCGCCCCACCCGCCGGGCTGCGCCCGGCGACCTCCCCTCCGGGGAGGTAGATCTCACAGCTGGCGTTCCACCATCATCAATTTGATCTCGGCGATGGCTTTCGCCGGGTTGAGCCCCTTCGGACACGCCTTCGAGCAATTCAGGATGGTGTGGCAGCGGTAGAGCCGGAACGGATCCTCGAGCTCGTCGAGCCGCTCTCCGGTCGCCTCGTCGCGGCTGTCGACCAGCCAGCGGCGCGCCTGGAGCAGCACGGCGGGCCCGAGATAGCGCTCCCCGCTCCACCAATAGCTCGGGCAGCTCGTGGTGCAGCAGGCGCACAGGATGCACATTCCTTTTCGGGCGCGGCGGTATCGGTCTTCAGCCACGGCTCGATCGAGGCATATTGGGCGTAGAACACGGTGAGGTCCGGCACCAGGTCCTTGACCACCGGCATGTGCGGGAGCGGATAGACCCGCACCGTGCCCTTGATCTCGTCCATGCCGCGGGTGCAGGCGAGCCCGTTGGTGCCGTCGATGTTCATCGAGCAGCTTCCGCACACGCCCTCGCGGCAGGATCTTCGGAAGGTCAGGGTCGGATCGATCTTGTTCTTGATCCAGATCAGCGCGTCGAGCACCATCGGCCCGCAGTCCTCGACGTCGACGAAATAGGTGTCGATGCGCGGGTTCTTGCCGTCCTCGGGATTGTAGCGGTAGATCCGATATTCCCGCTCCTGGTGGGCGCCCACCGCATGCGGCCAGGTCCTGCCCTCGGTCGGCCTCGAGTTCTTCGGCAGCGCGATCTCGACCATCTTCAATACACCCGCTTCTTCGGTTCGATGTAGGCGACGTCATTGGTCAGCGTGTAGGCGTGGACCGGGCGATAGTCGATTCGCACGTTTCCCTTGTCGTCGAGCCAGGCCAGCGTGTGTTTCATCCAGTTCTTGTCGTCGCGCTCGGGAAAATCCTCCCGCGCATGCGCCCCGCGGCTTTCCGTGCGGTTGAGCGCGGAATCCATGGTGACCACCGCCTGGGCGACGAGATTGTCGAGCTCCAGCGTCTCGATGAGATCCGAGTTCCAGATCAGCGAGCGGTCGGTGACCCTGACGTCGGAAACCGCGCCGTGGACGTCGTGGATGAGCTTGTGGCCTTCCTCGAGCACCTGGCCGGTGCGGAACACCGCGCAATTGGTCTGCATCACTTTCTGCATCCGCAGCCGCAGCTCCGCGGTCGGCGTGCCGCCGGAGGCGTGACGGAATTTGTCGAGCCGCGAGAGCGGACGTTCCGCGGAATGCTTCGGCAGCTCCGGCTGGTCCTCGCCCGGCCTGACGACCTCGGTGGCGCCGTGGACCGAGACGCAAGCCGCCTCGCCGAGCGCCATCAGGCCCGGCACCGCCGCGTCGGTGTTGCCGTTGTTCTTGGTGAGCACTTCGCCGTGGTGATTGGTGGGAATGCCGCCCATGTTGTAGTGCGCCGTCGGCAGCACCGGGATGGGTTCCTTGGCCATGTCGACGCCGGCGAAGATCCGCGCCAGGTCCGCGATCCCCGGCAGCCTTTCGTGCAGCACCTGAGGGTCGAGATGATCGAGGTGCAGATAGATGTGATCCTTGTGCTTGCCCACGCCGCGGCCCTCGCGGATCTCGATCGTCATCGAGCGCGACACCACGTCCCGCGAAGCGAGGTCCTTGGCGGAGGGCGCGTAGCGCTCCATGAAGCGCTCGCCCTCGGAATTGACCAAGTATCCGCCCTCGCCCCGCGCGCCCTCGGTGATCAGGCAGCCCGCGCCGTAGATGCCGGTGGGATGAAACTGCACGAACTCCATGTCCTGGAGCGGCAGGCCGGCGCGCAGCACCATGCCGTTGCCGTCCCCGGTGCAGATGTGCGCCGAGGTGCAGGAGAAATACGCCCGGCCGTAGCCGCCGGTGGCGAGGATGGTGATCTGCCCGCGGAAGCGATGGACGCTGCCGTCGTCGAGATTGAGCGCCACGACGCCGCGGCAGCGGCCCTCTTCGTCCATGATGAGATCGATGGCGAAATATTCAACGAAGAACTCCGCGGCGTGCCGCACCGCCTGGCCATAGAGCGTGTGCAGCATGGCATGGCCGGTGCGGTCGGCGGCCGCGCAGGTTCGCTGCGCCGTGCCCTGGCCGAAATGCGTGGTCATGCCGCCGAACGGGCGCTGGTAGATGCGGCCGTCCTCCGTGCGCGAGAACGGCACGCCCCAGTGCTCGAGCTCGTAGACGGCGGCCGGCGCGTGGCGGCACAAATATTCGATCGCGTCCTGGTCGCCGAGCCAGTCCGAGCCCTTGACGGTGTCGTACATGTGCCAGCGCCAGTCGTCCTCGCCCATGTTGCCGAGCGCGGCCGAGATGCCGCCCTGGGCCGCGACGGTGTGCGAGCGGGTCGGGAATACCTTGCTGATGCAGGCGGTGTGCAGGCCCGCCCGGCTGCAGCCGACCACGGCGCGCAGCCCGGCGCCGCCGGCTCCGACCACCACCACGTCGTAGCTATGGTCCTCGATCGGGTACGCGCGGCCGTTCACTTTTGCGCCCGCGCCGCCATTGGAACCGGCATTCGCCATCGACTCACACTCCGAACGAGATCTTCAGGATCGCAAAGGCCGACGCCAGCCCGATCGCGATCGAAAAGAAGGTGTTCGCGATCAGGAGAACGAGCTTCGAAACTTCGCCGTGGGCGTAATCCTCGATGATCTCCTGCATGCCGATCTGCATATGGTAGGTGATCGTCAGGATGAACAGCAGCATCAGGATGGCGATCCACGGCGAGCCGAGGATCTGCACCGCGGCGGCGTGGTTGCGGCCGATCAGGGATACCACGAGCACGACGAAGAAGATCGACAGCGGCACGCCCGCCACCGAAGTGAGGCGCTGATGCCAGAAATGCCTGGTGCCCGACCTCGCCGAGCCGAGGCCGCGGACGCGCCCGAGCGGCGTGCGCAAGCTCATGCGAGAACCTCCTTCATCGCCCGCCCGCTCCCCCGACGAGGAGCACGCCGGCGATCCACAGCACCATGGTCAAGCTGATCGAGCCGAACAGGTTCGCGCGGGCGAGCCATTCGCGCTCGGCGGGACCCAACCCCCGCCCGGTGTCCCAGATCAGGTGCCGCACGCCCCCCAGCATGTGATGGATGAGGGCCCAGGTGTAGCCGAACAGGACGAGCCGTCCGACGACGGTGCCCATGAACCATTGCACCGCGCCGTAATAGTTCGGCTCGGAAGCTGCCGCGATCAGCCACCAGGCGACCAACAGCGTGCCGAAATACAACGCCGCGCCGGTCACCCGATGCGCGATCGACATCAGCATGGTCAGCATCGGCCGGTAGATCTGCAAATGCGGCGAGAGGGGCCGTGCCCGAGTCTCGGCCATGGTCATCCTCCCATACGCGTGTCGCGCCCCGGACGCTTTGGTAGCGAATGTCCGCCGCCGCCGCAATGCGCCATCCGGGACACGCAGCCCTGCAAGCGCCGATGCGCTCCGCGGCGCGCAGCGCTCGCCGGCAACCATCCGGTCCGCGAGGCGAACGCGCTTTGACTTCGCCGTTGGCGAAACATATCCCTGGAAATCTCGGGCGCAATGCGTATCTGGCATAGCCTGCCTTCGCGCAACAGTAAGGGCACCATGCGCTTCGACCTCGTCGACCTCAATCTGTTCCGCCACATCGTGGAGGCGGGGAGCATCACCCGGGGCGCCGAGCGCGCGCATCTGGCGCTCGCCGCCGCCAGCACCCGCGTCCGTCACATGGAGCAGGCGCTCGGGGCCCCGCTGCTCGTGCGCGGACGGCAGGGCGTGGCGCCGACCCAGGCCGGGCGCACGCTGCTCCAGCATGCGCGCGCCATCCTGCGCCAGGCCGAGCGCCTGCACGAGGACCTCGGCGCCTATGCGGGCGGCCTTGCCGGCCAGATCCGGGTATTTTCGAACACCAACGCGCTCACCGAGTTCCTGCCGGAAGCGCTGAGCTCGTTCCTCTCCGCGCATCCGCACGTGAGCGTCGATTTGGAGGAGCGGCTCAGCGACGAGATCGTCGGCCTGATCGCCGAGGGCGTCGGCGATATCGGCATCGTCGCCGGCACGGTCGAGGCCGGGACGCTGGAGACGTTTCCGTTCCGCCGCGACCGGTTCGTGCTGGTGGTCGCGCGCGACCACCCGCTCGCCAAGCGGGCCAAGATCGCGTTCGCCCGGGTGCTCGATCACGACTTCGTCGGGCTGGAGCGGGGCAGCGCGCTGCAGCGCTTCCTGGCCGCGAAGGCGGCGCGCATCGGACGCGTGCTGCGGCTGCGCGTGCAGCTGCGCAGCTTCGATGCGGTGTGCCGGCTGGTGGCCTGCAACGTCGGGATCGGCATCGTGCCGCAGACTACGGCGCGCCGCGCCGCCAAGACCCAGCCGATCGCGATCGTGACGCTGGCCGACCCTTGGGCGCTGCGCGACCTGACGATCTGCGTCCGCAATTTCGCCGA
>VAZU01000205.1 GCA_005884745.1 Alphaproteobacteria bacterium | reverse complement strand
TGTGGTCCAGATGTCCGTAGTCGGCGAATGATATTCCAGCCGGACCAGCCAGTTGCGCCGGAGCATGACCTCGATGCCTGCGCCCACCGATTCGGACAGTGCTGCTGCCGAAACTCGCGGGAATTGCCGGGCCGAAATTCGGCGGGGAGGGCGGGGAACCGATCGCCGTGGTCATCCAGTCCGTATCGGACCAGCGTCCGCCAAGCGACACGCCGGCATAAAACACGCCGGGTGCGGCGGCACCCGAAACCGGAGGCGGGGCCTTGTAGACCGCCGGGTCTCCAGCTTCGGCCACGCCACTCACGCACAACACGGCGAGCAAAGCGCCCGCAAACGCCCATGACTTCACCGCGAGCCCCGCGGGACTAGCAAAGAAGGCGTGGTCCAGATGTCCGTAGTAGCCACATTCGGAATTAATTGCGGCGCGCTGCGAACGAAACACTAGCGGGCTGCGGACAGTAGAAGATCAGCGCCCCCGCGTGGGGCTTCCGGTGTTCGGTGGCGCCGGCAACGGCAGCCCCTGCAAGCCCTTCGCGTTGAGCTGATCGATGAGATCGAGCGGGTTGTCGGGCTGAGGAATAAACCCCGGATCGAGATCCCATTGCCTTCCGTACAGCGGGAAATTCACGTTGAAGAGGTTGTCGAACGCCGTGCCGTCCCACAACACGGGAACCACTTGGCCGTTGCTGGAAACGAACAGCGCCTGTCCGGGACCCAAATCGGTCGTGGTGCCGAATGCCGTCACGAATGCATGGCCTTCCCACACGATGATCTGAATGCTGGTCACGGTGTAGGGGTGCTGAGCGTCGTTTTGAAAGGCGCCTTTGATATACCCGTCGACGATGGTGCCGCGCACCCCGATCGTCGCCAGCGGCGTCTTGATGGTGTAATTGGTCGGAGCTTGCGAGCCGCTGACGAAACGAAAGGCGCCGCGGCTCGCCTCGATCACCACGTTTCCGGTCTTGCGCTCGGGATTGTAGACGAAGCGGTCGAGCTTGACTTCCGATCGCGCCCCCACGCTCAGGCTGGTCGCGTCGAGAAACAACAGCTGCGCCAGACTGTCATCACCCGTGCGCACGACCTCGTTGGAGAAGACGTCGCTTCCCGCCGAGAGCGTGCGCGCGCCGCCGCCGATGACGCCCTGCACCTGGTTCCTGGCCGCGGATGCCACCCCGATCTTCGGTTCCGCGGCGGCAGGATCGGCCTGCAGTGCCGAAATCAACGCAACGATGGCGGCCAGTCCGATTACGGCCCGCATCCTGCTCTCCCCGCCGCGGCCATCCCGGACTTCCTCGTCCGGACTCCCCCAAGTTGTCATGGTAGCACACCAGCAGCGCGGGCGTTGTTGCAATTGCGTCACACGCGTAGCCGAATTCGAAGCGACGCGGCGTGACATGGCGCGATTTTCGCGCCCAACCCCTGCTGTGCGCGGTCCTCGAATCACCTCATAACGCCAGCCACATGTGGTTTTTTTGCACTAGGCAAAGCCCCCGGGCGCGGTAATTTCCATGCGGGGAGCTGGGTCGTGCGCGGGGGGGCCATGCAGCGCGTTCTCTTCGCCATCGCGACGCTCATCGCCGCGATGCTAGTCGGCTCGCCGGTCGGCGCGGCCGAGCCTATCGAGCCGGGGCCCGGTCCCGGCGCGCCGGCGGAGCTGACGCGCGTCTATGCCCAGATTCTCCGCGATCCGACCAATTCCCAGCTCAATCTGCGCTATGCCGAGCTTGCCGAGGCGAGCGGCAAGCTGCGCTGGGCGCTCGCGGCTTACGAGCGCGTGCTCGTGAACGATCCCGGCAACCTCGAAGCGCAGGCAGGGCTGCAGCGCGTACGCCGGCGCCTGCAGCCGAACGCGACGCAATTCACCGCGGAACTCGGCGCCGTCGGCGAGACCAACCCGCGCTATCTCCCCTCGGGCGCCCGCGCGGAGGCGCAGGCGCTTGCAACGTTGGCGATGCGGGACGAACGCACGATTGCCGACGTCCGCTGGCGCACGACCGCCTTGGCCTATGGGCTCCTGCATTCCAATGAACATGATCTCAATTACGGCTACGTCGGCGCGACGACCGGCCCCGTTCTCGATCTCGTCCCGGGGCTGCTGTTTCACCCGGCGCTGGGCGGCGCCGCCACCTATTTCGACGGCCGCTTCTTCTATGGCGAGGCCGCCGCCATGGCGACGTTCGAGGATTATTTGCAAGGGCTGTATCGCGGCTTGCGCTTCCGCGTGGCATACCGGGATTACGATTCGTTCTGGCCCTCGCAGCGCGGATTCTATGCGGACGTGGTCGGAAAATTCTCGTTCCGGCTCGCCCCCAACGACCTGCTGATCGTGTCGCCCTGGGTGCGCTGGAGCGACATTCAGGGCAGTGTGGTCCTCACCCCGCTGCTGATCGACGTCGATCCCGGCGCCTATATCGAGGGCGGCGGCAAGGTCGAACTCTATCACGGCCTGTTCGAATGGCTGGTGATCGGAGCCAACCTCACGCTGATCGAGCGCGTCTACCGCTCCGACATCGTCGGAAGTCTGACCGAGCGGCGCCGCGATTTTCTCGTCATTCCCGGCGCGGCGGTGGTGTTCCCGAACCTGTTCGCCTATCATCGCGACCTGCGGCTCGAGTACAAGTTCCAGCACGATCATTCGAACGACCCGACCGTCAGCTTCAACGATCATATCGTCGCCGCGACCGTCGCCGCCCGGTTTTGATGGCGGAAGCGCGCGCGCTTTACCTCCCCGTAAGGGGAGTTACGTAGGGTGGGCAAAGGCGCGGAACGTGCCGTGCCCACCGCGTTGATTTCCGCGTGGGCAAAATCGCTGGCAAGGCTTGGAGCAAGCCGTTCGGTCGAGGAGCCGATTTTGCCCACCCTACGCGACGTCGTCCCGGTTATTTCTCCGTCATCGCGAACGAGCCGTCCCACTCGGGCGGCGGCGGCGTGTTCCGCAGCGCCGCGATGCGCGCGGCGAACAGCGAGTAATAGGTCGCCAGCCGCGCAACTCCGAATTCCTGACATTCGCCTAGCAAACGCTCCGCCTCGTCCCAGCGTCGGGCGCGATAGGCCGCCAGGAACTCGCCGTGCTTTTGCTGCAAGCCGTCGAGGCGGTTCGGTTGGTGGCTCAAAAGTTCGAGGAAGGTGAAGACGCGGGTCGAACGCGTGCGGCCCTTGACCGCGACCACGTCGAGCTCGAGCGCGGGAAATTTTTGTCCAGACTTTGCCAGCGTCGCTTCGCCGACGACCGCGGTGACGCCGTAGAGCTTGGTCAGGCCCTCGAGGCGCGAGGTCACGTTGACTTCGTCGCCCACGGCCGAATAATCGAAGCGATAGGTCGAGCCGAGGTTGCCGACGCAGCACTGCCCGGTGTTGATGCCGATGCCGATATTGACGTGACGGAACGGCCGCCCCGTGCGCGCGGCCTGCTCCTCCCAGTCCCGGTTCAGCGCCTCCATTGCGGCGACCATTTCCAGCGCCGCCAGGCACGCGTGCTCGGCGTGTTGCGGCTCGTCGAGCGGCGCGTTCCAGAATGCCATGATGGCGTCGCCCATGTATTTGTCGATGGTGCCGCGGTGGGCCAGGATGACCTCACTCAACGGCGTGAGCAGCTCATTGATGAAATGCGTCAGCTCGACGGCGCTGAGATGCTCGGAGATCGAGGTGAAATTGCGCACGTCGCAGAACATCAGCGTGAGCTCGCGGAGTTCGCCGCCGAGCTCGAGCTTGTCGGGATCGGCGATGATCTCCTCGATCACGGCGGGCGCGAGATAGCGGCCGAAGGCGGCGCGGATCTCGCCGCGCTGCGCCTCGACCCGCCGGTAGACCTGAAAGGTGATGCCCGCGGTCATACAGCCCACCGCCAGGGCCGGGTACATGGGATCCAGCAGCAGGCCCCAGCGGCGAAACGCAATCCAGCCGCCGACGAACAGCGCGAGGATGCTGCAAACGCCGATTGTCGCCGCCATGCTCGCGGAGACGCGCGGCAGGATCAGCGCGAGCAGGATCCCCAGCACAACGATCACGGCTTCTTCGAGCGCGAGCGCATAATCCGGCCGCGTGAGCGAGCGTTCGGCCAGAATGTGCTCCAGCAGTTGCGCATGGATCTCCACGCCGGGCACCGCGGCCTCGAGCGGCGTTGCCCGCAGATCGAGCAGGCCGGGCGCACTGGTGCCGACCAGGATGATCCGTCCCTCTATATTCTCCCGGGGCACTTCGCCGGACATCACCTTCCAGGCCGGGAGATAGGCGGCCGGATTGCCGGGACGGAATTTCACGACGATGACGCCATCGGCGTTGGTCGGGACTTCGAGATCGCCGATTTTCACGTGGTTGAGGCCGGTGTTTTTGCCGAACGCGGTCTCGCCGCTGGCGTTCGCGGCCTTGAGCACATAGCTGCTCGCGCCTTGCGCGACGCGCAGCAGCTCGGCCGCGAGCGAGGGCACCAGCGCATCGCCGACCCGAAAGATCAGCGGCGCCCGGCGCACGACCTGGTCGCGATCCGGGATCCAGTTGATGGCGCCGATCCCGTGCGCGGCCGCATCAAAAATCGGCAGATTTCCGGTCGCCCCCCGGAACGAGGGCACCAGCCGCCGCGGATCATCGCCCGCAATGGCAAACCCGGCCTTGGCGGGCGGCGCGGCGTTTGCGCTGCCGCCGAGGCTCGTCGCAAGCACGCTCGGCGCCTCTTTCAGCGCCGCCGCAAAGGTCTGGTCGTTGGTGGGCTCACCCGCCGCTTTCTCCATCAGCACGTCGGCCTGCACGGGGGGCAAATGCTTGACGATCTCCTCGACCGAGGTGCGGTCGGGCTCGGCGAACAGGATATCGAAGCCGACGACCGCGGCGCCTTTGCCGGTCAGCTCGACGAGGAGGTCGCGCATCTTGGTTCGCGGCCACGGCCATTGCCCGAGCTTCGCCAGCGATTCTTCGTCGATGTCGACGATGCGGACCGGCAGCCGCGCATCGTAGGATTGCGGCGCGAGCTGCTGATAGGAATCGAAGGCGATCAGGCGCAGCGCACGCACGAAGAACGGATCCACCGCGCGCACCAGCGTCGCCGCCGCTAGCAGCGCCAGGACGAAGAGGAGATAGAAGCGCGTCGCGGTGACGGTCATGTGGACCGGAGGATTGGACGACGGGGAATGCCCGCCTTNNNCTAGACCAAACAATACACGGCACCCGCGGTGCTAAGATTTGATTTCCTCCAGCGCCTTTGCCGCGCGGGCGACGGCGGCGTCGCGCTCGCGCAGCATCGGTTCGGCGGCGCGCCGGATGCGCTCCACGAGCTCCGGCCCGGCGCGCTCCGGCGAGCCCGCGTCGAACGGCGGGTGCGGATCGTACTCGACCATCAGCTGGATCGCCTCGGCGGCGGCCTTCCCGCGCAGCTGTTCGACCACGCGAAGCGCAAAATCGATGCCGGCCGTGACCCCGCCGCCGGTGATGATGTTGCCGTCGATGGTGACCCGTTCGCCGGTCGGCTCGGCGCCGAATTTTCGCAACGCCTCCCGCGAGAGCCAATGGCAGGCGGCGCGCCGGCCCCGCAGCAGGCCGGCCGCGCCGAGCGCCAGCGATCCGGTGCAGACCGCGGTGACGTAGCGCGCATGCTCCGCCGTTTTTCGCAAAAAGCCGAGGATCTCCGCATCGCCGAGCACGGCGTTGACGCCGAGGCCGCCAGGCACGCAGACGAGGTCGAGGGGCGGGCAGTCGGCAAAGGTGGCCGTCGGCACGATGCTCAATCCGCGCTCGGCCGGCACCGGATCGAGCGTCTTGGCGAGGAGCAGCGTCTCGGTGTCCCGCATGCGGGAGAGGATCTCGTAGGGTCCGGTGAGGTCGAGCTGGGTCAGGCGCGGGAACAGCACGAAACCGATGCGGAAGGGGGCCATTGCGATCGTCTCCGACAAGAGTTGCGAAAATGCCGGGCACCGGGCCGGCCGGCGAGCGCGCAACGGTCCCTTTACCACGCGCGCGGCGGTGCCATTTTCTTGCCCCGAGAACAGGCGTATCCTACCGGCAATTGGGGGACGGGTCCGGTTGCGCGAATCATGGCGCGGCCGCTTTCCGTCATGGATCATGGACAGCGATCCGCCGGCGCGCCGGCTGGGTCGCATTCGGGGGACGCTCGGCCCATGCCGCAGGCGGGGATCCGGTTCGGGGCGCAGCTCGGCGTATTGATGCTGGGCGCCTTCGTCCTTGCCGATTGCTCCGCAACCCATTCCATCATCGATCCGCGATACGGGGTCACGGCGAGCCCTCGTGTGGTCGAGCCGGGCCAGCCGATTCCCAAGGGCGGCGGCGCCTACCGGGTCGGCCAAGCCTATATGATCGGCGGCCGCATGTACGTTCCCCAGGAGGACCCCGACTACCGGGCCGAGGGCGTCGCCTCCTGGTACGGCTCGGATTTCCATGGAAGGCTCACCGCCAACGGCGAGGTCTACGACATGCATGGCATCTCGGCCGCGCACCCGACGCTGCCGATGCCGTGCTACGTGCGGGTCACCAATCTCGCCAACCAGCGCTCGCTCATCGTGCGCGTCAACGATCGCGGGCCCTATGCGGCCAATCGGGAAATCGACCTTTCCGGCAAGGCTGCCGAGCTTTTGGGCTTCCGCGGCAACGGGCTTGCGCGGGTGAGGGTGGAATACGTCGGCCGGGCCCCGCTCGAGGGCTCCGACGACCGCATCCTGCTCGCCACGCTACGGGAGGGCGGGCCGGCGCCGGCACCCTCGACCGTGATGGTGGCTTCGGCCAAGCCGTTCGTCCCCAATATCTCCGACCGCAGTCCCGTGCTGCGCGGGTCCGTTCCGGTGCCCTCCGAGCGTCCGTTCGATCTCGGCGAGGGCGGCGTGGAGGCGGCGCTGCAATCGGGGCCGCGGACTGCGGTCGCGCGCCGGCCGCCATCGCCCGAAATGCTGGCAGCGGCAAAGCCGCCCCTGGGGGAACCCGCGGCCGATGCGCCGATCTCGGCTTACGCGCCGGTGCGCTATGACGGCAGCGCCGCATTTGCCGGCGGCCGCGGGCTGTATTGAAGTTTCACGAGGTTGTCGTTCCGGGGCGTGCCGACGGCACGAGCCCGGAACTCATGAACACCGGCTCCGAAACAAACCACGGACCATTTGCGGAATACCCTTGGCAACCGCCGAGCCGGATCGGTATTGAAACGGGACGGGACGGGGAGGAGGCCGATCAGCGTGCTCGCATCGCCGCGATCTTTTTTGCACAGCGCATGCCTTGCGGTCGGCTTGGCTTTCGCGCTTGCCCTCGGCACATTCGCGCCCGCCTCGGCAGCGCCGCTCAAGTCGCCGGGCCAGAAGGCTGCGGCCCCCAAGGCGGGCGCCCACAAAGGACCGGCACCCAAGAAAGAGGAAGGCTTCCAGGTCGCGTCCCCGTTCGCGATCCTGATCGATGCCGACAGCGGCACCGTGCTCTACGAGAAAAATGCCGACCAGCTGATGTTTCCCTCCAGCATGGCGAAGCTGATGACCGCCGAGTTCGCGTTCTATCAGATCAAGGAAGGCGGCCTCGATCCCAACGAGGAATTCATCATCAGCGAGAACGCGTGGCGGAGGGGAGGGGCCCCCTCGCACGGTTCCTCGATGTTTGCCGCGATCCACAGCAAGGTGAAGGTGACGGACCTGCTCAAGGGCGAGATCATCCAGTCCGGCAACGACGCCTGCATCGCGCTTGCCGAGGGCATCGGCGGGAACGAGGCGACGTTCGCGGAGATGCTCAATACGCGGGCGCGTGAGATCGGCCTGACGCGGTCGAACTTCACCAATGCGACGGGACTGCCCGATCCGAATCTGAAGGTGACCGCGCGCGAGCTCGCCAAATTGGCGCAGCACATCATCAAGACCTATCCGGACTTCTACTCGCTGTTCGGCGAGCGCGAATTCACCTGGAACAAGATCCGCCAGCAGAACCGCAATCCGCTGCTCGCCATGGGGATCGGCGCCGACGGGCTGAAGACCGGCTTTACCCGGGAAGCCGGATATGGGTTGGTGGGATCCGCGGTGCAGAATAGCTTGCGGCTGATCGCGGTGATCAACGGCGCCAAGACCCCGAAGGAGCGCGCCGACGAGGCGCGCAAGTTGCTCGAATTCGGCTTCCGCGGCTTCGAATCGCGGCCGTTGTTCGTCGAGGGCCAGATCATCGGCGATGCCAAGCTCTATGGCGGCAGCGCCGGCCACGTGCCGCTCGTTGCCGGCCAGGCCGTCAACCTGCTGGTACCGCGCAACGCCGCCGACAGGATCGTCGCCCGCGTGGTCTATACCGGCCCGGTTCCGGCGCCGATCCAGCAAGACCAGCCGATCGGAACCCTGAAAGTGTGGCGCGGCGAGCATGTCGTCCTCGAGGTTCCGCTGCGGGCCGCCGAATCCATCGGCCGCGGCAACCTGCCGCAACGCGCGTTCGACGCCGCGACCGAGCTCGTGATCAATTGGATCCGGGCCGGCGTTGCGCGGCTGTGAGGCGCGATGCGCGGGCGGTTCATCACCTTCGAAGGCGGCGAGGGCAGCGGCAAATCCACGCAAGCCAAGCTGCTCGCCGAGCGCCTGCGGCCGTTCGGCATCGGCGTGGTGCTCACCCGCGAGCCCGGCGGCTCGACCGGCGCCGAAGCCGTCCGTCACGTCCTGCTCTCGGGCGCCGCCAAGCCGCTGGGCGCCCATGCCGAGGCGATCCTGTTCGCGGCCGCGCGCGATGATCACGTGCGCCAAACCATCCGGCCGGCGCTCGACGCCGGCAGGTGGGTCATCAGCGACCGCTTCGCGGATTCCACGCGCATCTACCAGGGCACCTTGGGCAACGTCGACTCCCGGCTGATCGCACGACTCGAGCACATCACCATCGGCGACACGCGTCCCGATCTCACGATCATTCTCGACGTGCCGGTCGATCTCGGGCTGCAGCGCGCATCCTGGCGCCGCGGTGAAACCGCGGGCGATCGCTTCGAGGCGGAGGACCGCGATTTTCACGAGAAGCTGCGCGAGGCGTACCTCGAGCTTGCCGAGCGCGACCCGGAGCGCTGCGCGTTGATCGACGGCTCCGCCGATCCGGCCACCGTCGGCAACGCGATCTGGGCCCTGGTCAATGCACGCCTGCACCCCGCCGAGGCGCCCGTGCATCTCGAAGACGTCGCGCCGTGAGCGATGCGGACGAGCCGGAGCCGCCGCATCCGCGCGAGACGACGGAATGGTTCGGCCATGCGGAGGCCGAGCGCAAATTGCTCGACGCGTTCCGCAGCGGCCGCACTGCCCATGCCTGGCTG
>VAZU01000204.1:3022-8982 GCA_005884745.1 Alphaproteobacteria bacterium | reverse complement strand
CACGCCGAGCTGCGCTTTCAAGCATGGCGAAGCGCGGCGCAATCGCATTGCGACGCCGGCTCGATTGACCGGGCGCGCCCCTCCTCGGTCATTGCAAGATGCGCTCGTTTCCCCCTCCCCGTCCCGTCTGACGAGGCCTGCAGTCGGTCGAACGCTCCGTTTCCGACGTATCAGCGCTTCGCCGGTCACGAGCGGAATAGGATGCGGCTGCCGAGCAAAAGTCGATTGGAGAGGTTCGTCACAAGACTTCAGCTTCCAATTATAATTTCTTGTGTTTTCTCTCGGACGCGCCCATAGTGCGATGGCAGGCAAGCAGCGGCTTGTCCGAGAGCTGTCCATAAAACGCGGACCTACCGAAGCCCGCGCTCTCTTCAGCTGGCAGCGCTGATGCCGTCGGCAGGCACACTCCCGATAAAATTGCGTTCGGCGCGGTTGCGATCAGTACCCGCATTGGGCGTTCGCGCGCCGCTCGCGGCGCAAAACCTCTCATCGAAAAGGAAATGCCATGGAATTTCCCTCGGAAGTCAAACCTGCCCTGTGGGGCGCGGCCGGCGGAGCGATCCTGCTTGCGATCGTGGGATTCACCTGGGGCGGCTGGATGACAACCAGCGCAGCCAATAAGCTGGCGGACCAGCGGGCCGACGTGGCTGTCGTCGCAATCCTGACGCCCATCTGCGTGGAGAAATTCCAGCAGAACGGCGACGCGATCGCGAACTTAACGGCTCTGAAAAAGATCTCATCGAGCTGGGAGCAGGGCAATTTCGTGGAGAAGGGCGGCTGGGCAACCCGTCCGGGAGCCAGCTCCCCCGATTACGTTCTGGCGCGGGCATGTGCGGAAAAGCTGGTCCAAGCCAAAAGTGCGGCGGTGCAGTAACCACGTACCCATTTCGACGGTTGTCTGTCCTGGCCGGGCTTGTCCCGGCCAGCCACGCCTTGCATGCATCCCGGTAAGATCCTGGGCATGACAGATCAAACATTTTCGGAACTGGCACCAGTCGCGACCCTCGCGTGATGACCCGATCGAGGATCGCGTGACGGCGATCCGGGCGACGCAGGTAGCGCCGCACGTCGTCGACATTCATGCCTTCTCGAGCTCGCTCTCTTTTGCGACCCGCTCGTGCGCTTCTCGGGAGCTCTTGATCCGGTAAGAGAGCTCGCCGGCGCTGTCCGGAAGCTGGCGAACGACCTGGTAGGTGCCCACCGCTGCCATCCGCGAGCGATGGCTGCTCAATTGAACTTTCTGGCCGACTCGAAACCGGTGCGTCGTCATGCGCGTCTCCATTGCTTGCGAGGCGGCCTCGCGGATGGTCCGCTCTGCTCGCGGTGCTTCGGCTGCAGGAATGGCACCATTGCGAGCTCGTGCCGAGCCGACGCCGGGGCGTCCCGCCGCGGCGCGTGGGGGCGCGTCGGTCCCCGAGAGCGATGCTGGTGCTGGTGGGATTCGGCCTTGCCGCGCAGCTCCTTTGCGGGCGCCGGTCTCGCGCGCCGCGGGTCTGCCGGTATCGCCATCCGGATCAGTTTCTCGATGGCGCGCAAGTGCGGCAACTCCTCGGCGCTGCACAACGAGATCGCCGTCCCCGCCGCTCCCGCGCGGGCGGTGCGGCCGATGCGATGCACGTAGCTTTCCGGCACATTCGGCAGGTCGTAATTGATCACGTGCGTGATCGCATCGACGTCGATGCCGCGCGCGGCAACGTCGGTCGCGACCAGGACGCGCACGCGGCCGTCGCGGAAGGCCGCGAGCACGCGCCCGCGCTGGTTCTGCGACTTGTTGCCGTGGATCGCCTCGGCGCCGATGCCGGATCTCACCAGCGCGCGCGTCACTCTGTCGGCGCCGTGCTTGGTACGGGTGAAGACGAGCGCCCGCTGCACCGCCTCGCCGCGCAAGATCTCGGCGAGAACCGTGGGCTTCGCCGAGGCTTCGAGATGCACGATTTGCTGCTCGATGCGCTCGGCGGTCGAAGCCGACGGAGCCACCGCGACCCTTGCCGGGTTGCGCAGAATCTCGCGGGCGAGCTCGGCAATCGCGGGCGGCATGGTCGCGGAAAAGAACAGGTTCTGCCGGTGTTTCGGAAGCTTGGCGACGATGCGGCGGATATCGTGGATGAAGCCCATGTCGAGCATCCGGTCGGCCTCGTCGAGGACCAGCACCTCGGCGCGATCGAGCGACACCGCACCCGTGCCGACCAAGTCGAGCAGTCGCCCGGGGGTAGCGACCAGGATCTCGACGCCCCTGGCAAGCGCTCGCGCCTGCGGGCCGATCGGCACGCCGCCGATCGCCAGTGCGACGTGCAGCCGAAGGTATCGTCCGTAGATTCGGAAGCTCTCGGCGATCTGCGCGGACAATTCGCGCGTCGGGCTCAGCACCAACACGCGGCAGGTCTTGGCCTGCGACGGCTGGGGATTGGCCGAAATGTGGTCGAGGATCGGCAGCGCGAACGCCGCGGTTTTTCCAGTACCGGTCTGGGCGATGCCGACGACGTCGCGTCGGCGCAGCACGAGCGGGATGGTCTCGACCTGGATGGGAGTGGGCGCGTCGTATCGCTCTTCGGCCAGCGCCCGCGTGATCGGCTCGGCGAGACCGAAGCCATGAAAAGAGTTCAAGTTGCAATCATCCGTCAGGCGACGACGGGCGCGCGCGCGGCGCGCCGACGTGTCGCGGGTTGCTCGAGACATCCCGCCTGGCCTGGGCTGTCGATGAAGAGTGGTTCAGGGCGGGCCGAAACCGATCTGTCGATGGGATTCGTAACAGGCGGCCCGCCAGCTAGTCGATGTACTACCAGTTCGCGTCGGCGTTTTCAAGGCAGACGCGCCGTCGCATCAGTTGCGCGTGAAAGCCCTGCCGCCGGCCGCGACCTTTTTCTTTCGCGGATCGGCGATGAGACCCTCATACACCGCCTTCTTGCGGGCAAGCTTGCGCGCACGACGAACCGCCTCCCCCTTCTGCCTCGCATTTCTCTCGGACGGCTTTTCGTAGAATCTTCGGCGCTTCATCTCCCGGAATATGCCTTCGCGTTGCATCTTCTTTTTCAAAACCTTGAGGGCTTGGTCGACGTTGTTGTCTCGGACTAATATTTGCAAGTTCTGCTCCTCACATGGGGGCCAAAGGTACGGTCGGTACGCCTGCCCGACTGAAAAGGGCCACGTCGGATACGAAGGGTCTTCAGCACAGCATCGGCGTCGGAGATCATGCGGTCTCCAGCTTGGGCTTCATGCGCCAGAGCTGAAATCCGCGATCGCCGATAGCCTTCTCGATCTGGTCGCGCGGAAGCCGGTGGGGAGGGCTTTTGCCGGCGGCGATCACGCCGAACGCGTGCCAGGGACGGAATTGACCGGGCAGCTTGGTGCCTGACGGATCATCGGAAAACGCTCGCAATTCCTTGTTCGCGTCGGACTTGAAGATATAGATCCGCATGGTCCGTCCCCTTTCGGAAGGAGAAGATTCATCAGCCGCGTCGGCTGATGATCATGGGAGTGATGGCCGCCGCCCTGCCGAGCGGCGGCCGAATGCGAGCGCTGTCGCCTGCCGGCCTCGGGCTTTTGCAGGCGTCAGGCGACCTCGAGCCTGCCCACGGCGATCTTGCCGGACCGCGCATCGGTTTGGGTGTCGAAGGAGACCTTCTGGCCCTCTTGCAGGGTACCGATGCCTGCGCGCTCGAGCGCGGTGGCGTGGACGAAAACGTCCTTGCCGCCGTCGTCCGGCTGAATGAAGCCGAAACCTTTGTGGCCGTTGTAGAACTTCACTGTGCCCCTGGTCATAATTATATCCTTTCACTGACGGTGTGCACGTGGGATCGGGCGCACGGTTTCGTGGCTCGTTCCCGATTCGTCGAATTTGGAGAGAGTCTGAAACGTGCGCCCGGCAGTGCGAGGCGAAGCGGCCCAGTTGTCCGGCCAAATATCGATGCGCTTACATAGCAGTTCGGCACTGCAATAGCAAGCTGCGATCCAACGCGGGTCTTCCAGACGATCGCCGCCGGCGTCGAAATGCGGCGCCAAGACGGCCAATCCGGTGCCGAACGGCCCGCGTTTCGCGCCGACGGTGCCTGCGAAGAGTGCTCCCGAGCTGCAAAATACAGCTGGCCAACCCGCCGCAAAGAGGGCACGGTGATCGGGGGACGGCGCCGGACGTCACATGTCGGTTCTTGCTCCGGCAACGCCGGTTCCTGCTACCCGCTGTCTTCGAATTTTGTGGAGCGCCGACGATACGGCGTTTGGCGCCCGGCGGGTCCGAATCGTGTTTCTTTGCGATCGCGTCGGAGAATGGCCGGGATTGCCGATGCAGAAGCAGGTCCGCTTGCCCAACCGCAGATTCCGCCTCGTCCTGATCAAACCGTCGCACTACGACGACGACGGATACGTGATCCGCTGGTGGCGCGCGATGATTCCCTCGAACTCGCTTGCCGCCGTTTACGGCATCGCGGCCGATTGCGCCGAGCGTCAGGTCCTCGGGCCCGGCGTCGCCATCGACATCGAGGCGATCGACGAGACCAGCACACGCGTCGACCTGCGGGGGCTCATCCGCCGCTTCCGCCGCCATGGCGGCTTCGGGCTTGTGGCGCTCGTGGGCGTTCAGTCGAATCAGTACCCGCGCGCCCTCGACATCGCCCGGCCGCTCCGGGAGGCCGGAATTGCCGTGGCCATCGGCGCATTGCGATGTTCGCGGGCGAGGCCGAGGGCCGGCTTGACGCGGTTTTGCGGGACGCGGCCGAGGGTCGGCTGCAGCCCGTGTACGATTTCATGGCCGATTTGCCGGGCCTGGAGGGCACCCCGGTGCCGTTCCTCCCCAAGCGCAACGTTGCGCGCACACTGGGACTGAGCACGAGCTTCGATGCGGGGCGCGGCTGTCCCTACCAGTGCTCGTTCTGCACCATCATCAACGTGCAGGGCCGCAAGTCCCGCTACCGCTCGGCGGACGACGTGGAGCATCTCGTTCGCCTGAACTGGGCACATGGCGTTCACAAGTTCTTCATCACCGACGATAATTTCGCCCGCAACAAGGCATGGGAGGCGATCTTCGACCGATTGATCGTGTTGCGAGAGAGGGACGCAATCCCGCTCGGCCTCATGATCCAGGTCGACACGCTTTGCCACAAGATCCCGCGGTTCATCGAGAAGGCGAAACGCGCCGGCGTCACCCGGGTCTTCATCGGACTGGAGAACATCAACCCGGACAATCTCGCTGCCGCGAAGAAGCGGCAGAACAAGATCACCGAGTATCGCAACATGCTGCTCGCGTGGAAGGCGCAGGGCATCATGACGCTCGCCGGGTACATCCTGGGTTTTCCGGCGGACACGCCGGAGACCATCCGACGCGATATCGCGATCATCAAAAAGGAGCTGCCGCTCGACGTTCTCGAGTTCTTCTGCCTGACGCCGCTTCCCGGCTCCGAGGATCACCAGGTTCTCTGGAAGAACGGCATCACGATGGATCCGGACCTCAACACCTACGACGTGGAACACGTCTGCACCGCTCATCCCAAGATGAGCAGGCGGGAGTGGGAAGCGATCTACCGCGAGGCTTGGCTGCTGTATTACACGCCGGAGCACATGCGCACCCTGCTGCGTCGCGCGGCCGCCGCCGGGGTGCCGATCGGAAGCCTGGTGAAAGTGCTGGTCGCATTCGCGACGACGGCTCGCCTCGAAAACGTACACCCGCTCCAGGGCGGTATCCTGCGCCTGAAACATCCCTCGGAGCGTCGGCCCGGCTGGCCGCGCGAGAGCCCGTGGAGCTTCTGGCCCCGCTTCGCCTGGGAAACCCTCCACAAGCACGCGGTCCTGGTCGGCACGATCGGTCAGCTCCTCCGATCGAGCCTGACCATAGCGCGCGACCCCGAGGCGCGAGCCTATACCGATCAGGCGCTCACGCCCGTCCACGATGACGACGACGCGATTCTCGATCTGCTCACCAAGACCACCGGCGCGCGCGCTGCGGTCGCGCACGTCAAGAAGGTTGCCGA
>VAZU01000204.1:0-2957 GCA_005884745.1 Alphaproteobacteria bacterium | reverse complement strand
ATATTGGCGCCATGTATGAGAATCGCGAAGGCGAATTCGCCTACACGATCCGGCGCCGCACGTTCCGTGGCGGCAAAACCGTGTGGCGATGGGAGGTCCGGCGGGGCCGCGAAAGCCAGTTCGTGGACTGCGGCATCTCGATGCGATCCCACGATGCCGCCGAGACCTCGGCACTCGATGCAATCTTCAGCTGGAATTCAGGGCAGGCGCTCGCGACCCGCTAGCCGAGCCCCATAGATCACCGCGTTCAGCGGCATTGACGCCCGAAGGCTTGCGCAAAGCGATGCCCGAGGCGAGTTGTCATGCTCGTCCGGAATGGTGACGAGGAGCGAGAAGATGACGGATAAAACCATCGAGCTCGATGAGCACCGCGGCATGAAGGCACAGAAGGCCACCGAAATCCGTCGTCTCCTGGCGGAAGTCGAGGCCGATCAACTGGCGCTGCGGCTTCGGCAGGACGAACTGGAGAAACACCTCGTGGCCACGCCCGCTTCGAGCTGGCACGACGCCGCCGAAAAAGCCCGCTATCTCCTCACCCTCTTTGCCGCCACCCCCGAAGCACAGGACCCGCGCCGGCAGAAGCTGGTCAAAGACCTGCTCGATGACTTCACGCGGCTCTCGCGTGAAACGCCGGAGAGTCATCCGCGAAGTCGGGATTGAATGCTTCGCCTCGCGCAAGGTCAGCACCCGGTCCCCCCGCCCCGATCTCTCCCGGCATCTCGCCTCCGAGCATCATCGACGTCGCGCTGCCACGGCAGGCTTCGCTGAACCCACCCTGTGCCGTCCGTCGTGCATCGCCGGGTTACGCCGCGTCGACGCGGCGGAAGCCGTTCCAAACGGCGGTGCCGGCTCCGGAGAGCAGCACCCGCAGGAACCGCCGCTGCTGATATTCGCCGTCGAGGCTGACGCGCGGCAGCGCCATCAGGTGCTCGCGGTGCTCGGCGAATACCACGCCGGGTCGGGCGGTGACCGCGGTCTTGAATCCGAGCTCGCCGGCAATCGCGAACTCGCGCGGGCCCGCCGAGGCCGGATCGCCGAACGGATCGCAGAAATGTCGCGGTCTCGTGCCCAGCGCCGCCTCCAGGACCGCGGCGCTCTCGCGCATCTCCGATCGCGCCGCCTCATCGCCGAGCTTCTTGAGCATGCAATGGTTGACCGTGTGCGCGCCGATCGTGACCAGCGGATCGGCGGCAAGCTCGGCGATCTCCGCCCAGCTCATGCACAGCTCGTCGCAGAACGCGCGCAGCTCGACCCCGTAGCGGGCGGCAAGATCGCGGATCACGTGACGCAGTTCTTCCTCGGTCTTGCGGCCGCGCAGCCACCAATACAGCGCATCGAACAGATTTTGCTTCTCCTTGACGGTGCGGCAGTCGAAGCGGCGATCCTCATCGTCGATGACGAGCCCGATGCGCTCCTTGCGGGCGATGACGGCTTCGAGCGCCAGCCACCACAGCTCGCCCAGCCGGTCCGGGAAACTCGTGGGAATGTAGATCGCGAACGGTACTCCATGCCTCCGCAGAATCGGATAGGCGAGACGCAGCGTGTCGCGATAGCCGTCGTCGAAGGTGAGGCAGGCGAAGCGCCGCGCGAAATCGCCCGTGCTGAGCCGGCGATGCATCTCGTCGAGAGAGACGAGCTCGATGCCGGAACGGCGAATGGTTTTGATCGCCGCTTCCAGGAACCGGGGCGTGACCTCCCGCAGCCGGTTCGGCTGGAAGCCGTCGTGGCGGCGCGGGCGCACGTGATGCAGGGTCAGGATCGCGCCGACCCCGCCGACGAACGGGCGCAGCCAGCGATGGCTGCCGGAAAAATACAGCGCTTCGAGCCCCGTGCGGATGATGGCCTGCTTCAGTCCCAATCACAGCCCCCCGTGTCTTCGGCAACCATGGCCGCGTTTCCTTGCGGAGCCATCAAGCCGAGCACCGGGTCCCCTTCCCCGTCTCGGTCGAGGGCTGCCTGGGCGGGCCCCCGGCTGGCTGGCTCGCTCGCTGAAGGTCAGCACGACTGACCTAAGATTTGATTGGCCATTTGCACCGTGCCCACTAGCATCCGCCTCCCGCGGGACCCGAACAGGAGAATGGCGTGAGCGTGATCATGGTCAAGTGCCCGAATACGGGGCGCGAGCTTTCGACCGGGATTGAAACCGACCAGGCGGGCTTCGATCGACTACCCAGATTATTGACCTACTCACGCTGTCCGCTGTGTCGGCTGGAGCACGCCTGGTGGAAGCGCGAAGCCTGGTTGGCGGAGAGCGACGCCAGCGAGGCGGCCACCGAAACTGCCGCCTGAGGGCATCCGTCCGCAACGCACGCGCGACAATCGTCCCCACCGCGCTTATCGCCTGCGGTTGCAGGCACGCGGGACCGTCCCATCGGCGAACCCGCGGGCCCCTCCGGCGCCGCCCCGCGTCACGCCGCGGCCGGATGCGCGTCGGAACCGGATTGCAGCGGCGGGCCGGTCAACACGGTGACATCCGACACGCCGCCCGCCGCGAGCCGGGCTTTGGCGGTCGCCGTGACATCTTCCGGCACTGCGGTCGCGACCAGGACGGCGGTCGATGCAAGCTCCGCCATTCGCGCGACCTGCATGTCGGGCACCGGTCCCGCATCGATCACTACGTGATCGTAGGCCTGCGTCAGCACCTCGATCCCCATGCGCAAACGTTCCGAATCGAGGATCGCGCTCGCCTCGTCCCGGATGCGGCCCGCCGGAACGAGGTGCACGCGCGAGCTGCGATCGCGCGTGATGATTCGTGCGAATGACGCCGTGCCGCGCACGAGGTCGGCAAGTCCGGGGCCGCCGGGATCGACGCTGAGGGCGGCGAGCTTCGGCGCCGCGAGCGCGAGGTCGACGACGACCACGCGCGCCTCCCGCGCCAGCACGCGCGCCAGCGCGAGCGCCGCCGTCGTGCTGCCGATCTCGCGATCGGCCCCGGCGACGAGAATGCGGCGCCGATC
>VAZU01000213.1:4806-8625 GCA_005884745.1 Alphaproteobacteria bacterium | reverse complement strand
ATTCACAGCGATTCACCGGCTCAAGGGGGCGGCGCCTAGGACATGAGCGGAATGCGCAACAGGTTCATGGCGTAGAACAACAGCTCGGATTCCAGCGCGCGGCGAATGTGCTCGGACTGCCGGAACCCGTGCTTCTCGCCCTGGAACACGAGCAGGCAGGTCGGGATGCCGCGGGCGCGCAGCGCCGAGAACATCGCCTCGGCCTGATCGAGCGGCACCACCGGATCGTCCTCTCCGTGCAGGAAGATGATCGGCGCCGAGAGGCGCTCGGCGAAATGGATCGGCGAGCGCTGGTGATAGAGCGCGCTGCCCGGCTGGTACGGTTCGATCAGCCAATCCAAATAGTGCGATTCGAACTTGTGGGTATCGACGGCGAGCGCGACCAGATCGCTCACGCCGTAGTAGCTCGCGCCGGCGGCGAACTCGCGGTGGAACGTGAGCGCGCACAGCGTGGTGTAGCCGCCGGCGCTGCCCCCGGTCACGATCAGCTTGGCGCCATCCGCGTCGCCGCGCCCGGCCAGGAATTTGGCGCCGGCGATGCAATCGGCGACATCGGCTACTCCCCACTGACCGTGGAGTTTCTCCCGGTATTTGCGGCCAAAGCCGCTGCTGCCGCGATAATTCACGTCGAGCACCGCAAAGCCCCGGCTGGTCCAGAACTGCAGCGACAGATCGAGCCCGGCCGTGGTCGCCGACGTCGGCCCGCCGTGGCTCTTGACGATCAGCGGCGGCTTTTCCGAGACCGCAGCCTCCCAGTCCGGATTGTGCGGCGGATAGAAAAAGCCGTAGGCGGTCTCGCCGCCGTCGGTCGGAAATCGGATCGATTGCGGCAGGGAGAAATACGGCTGGAATTGTTGATAGCTCGCGGGCGGAATGGAATGTTTGATCGACGTCAATTTGCCGCTGCCGATGTCGAGCGTGGCGATCGCCGCCGCCGAGCTCGGGGTCGAGCAGCGCATCACCACGGTATCGCCCGCGGCGCGAACCCCGGAGATCGACGCGAACTCGGCCGGGTAATCGGAAGCGGCGAGGGTCGGCAGATCGAGCCGCCCCAGGAACCACATCCCGTTGCGCGTGAACGAATAGATCATGGTCTCGGCCGAAACAAAGGCGTAGGTCGAGGCTCCGAACTGCCATTGCGGCGCGCCGAACTCGGCGTCCCGCGGAAGCACGAGCTGGGCCTCCGAGCGGTTCCAGCCGTAGAGATTCCAGAAGTCGGTCGCGTCGGAGAGGAAGAACAGCCTGCCGTCGGGCGACCATTGCGGTTGCAGGATCGAGACTTTATCGCCGCCGGCGACCGTCGCTCGGTTGCTCAAAGCGCCCGACGCATCCAAATCCGCCACCTGCAGATAGGTGGAGATCCACGGCATATAGGGATGGCGCCAACTCAGCCAGGCAAGCTTCGCCCCGTCCGGGCTGAGCGCGGGAGATGCATAGAAATCCCATCCGGAATCGAGCGTCGTCTCCGTGCCGGTTGCAAGATCCACCACAACCAATGTGTTGATCGCGTTGACGACGTCGCCGTTGGGACGCTCTTCGCGCACCGCGATCAAGCGATTGCGTCCGGCATCGATGCAGATATCCGCGAACAGACATGCCGGGCTCGACGTCAGTTTCGCCGGCGGTCCGCCGGGAGCCTGGCGATAGAGCTGGTTGTCGGCGAAATTGGCGAAATACAAGGTGCCGTCGCGCACCGCATAGGCGCCGCCGCCGTAAGAGTGCACCTGCGAGCGCGCATCGAACGGCGCGGGAGTGACGTCGCCGACGTCGCCGCGGACCGCGCGGACGACGACGCTGCGGCCCTTTTCCCGGGGCCGGCCTTCGACCCAATAAACGGCGTCGCCGTCGACCCGCGGCTCGGCGAGCGACACCGCGTCGCCGACGACGGCGTCGGCCGTGATCGGAGAGTTCCACGATCCGAAGGCGCCGGCCTGCTTGCCTGTCATCATCCCTCCGCGCGACGATCGTGCCGGCTGGTAACGAGCCGGTGCCCGATTCGTGATGGACAAGAGCTGTTCACGCTGCAGCGGTGAAACTATCCTGCGCGGCGCAGCGTTGGTACGCAATCGAACATCGATAGGAAAACATCATGACAGCCGCACGGAAGATGGGCTTCGCCGCCGCGATTTGCATGGCCTGCGTGCTCGGATCGGCCAGCGCGCCGTCGGCAATCGCCGCCAATCTGCCGGCGGGCGCCGCGCTGAGATCGGCGGCTCAGACCGCAATTGTCCCCGTCAGCGACGCGCGCAAGCACCATCGCCGCCGGGATGTCGGCGTGCCGGTCCATCCGCAAGCGCAAGGCGACGCGCCGGGATGTCCGGGCCTGCACTCGTGGAACCCCAACAACCCCGATCGGGGCTATTGCGATCCGGGATTCGCCTATCACGGCAATATCAACGGTTGTGCCTCCGATCTCGGCTATGGGCGCTGGGAGCCCTGCGACCGCGGTGGCGGGGGTGGCGGCGGCATCGGCCGCTAACCGGTTCGGCAATTTCGCGACGGGCCGCGGTCGCGGAGCGGTCGCCCGCAAGAGCGCTCTTTGCATCCCGAGGCAGGGGGGGCGGCCGCATGCCCGAGCTTGAGCCGCGCGCCGCGCGCCTCTAAGCTCGCCGGCTTGCGATAAGAAGCGGGAGAAACCGCCGCGCCGGCAATCGGGGAACGTGGGGCATGCTGGACTTCATTCAGCAGCTCGTGGGGGGCGTCGCGCTCGGCTGCGTCTACGGCCTGATCGCGCTCGGCTTCGTGCTCATCTACAAGGCCACCGAAGTCGTCAATTTCGCCCAGGGCGACCTGATGATGCTGGGCGGCTTCTTCGCCTTCACCTTCATCACCCAGCTCGGGATGAATTATTGGGTCGGCTTGCCGCTGACCGTGCTGGCGATGGCGGCCGGCTATCCGCAATTCTCGATCGTGATGGTGACGATCGGCTTGGGGTTCCTGCTGCGCTCGGTCGCGGGCATGATCTGGGGCACCGACGATCTGCAGATCGAGACTCCGTTCAGCGGCGGCGTCGCGCGATTGGGCGCGCTGGTGCTGGGCGAGGACAAGCTCTCGGTCATCGTCGCCACCATCCTGCTGTGCCTGGCGCTGTGGATCTATTTCAACAAGACGCGCATGGGGGTCGCCATGCAGGCGACTTCCCAGAACATGCTCGGCGCCTACTACATGGGCATTCCGGTCAAGCGGGCGTTCTCGCTGATCTGGGCGATCAGCGCCGCGGTCGCGGGTTTCGCCGGCGTGCTGCTGGCGCCGATCGCCTTCATCCACACCAACGTCGGCTTTCTCGGGCTCAAAGCCTTCCCGGCAGCCGTGCTCGGCGGATTCGGCAGCATTCCGGGAGCGCTCGCGGGCGGCATCGTCATCGGCGTGGTCGAGACGCTGTCGGGCTTCTATCTGCCGGAGGGGTTCAAGGACGTCGCGGCCTACATCCTGCTGCTCGTGGTGCTGATGGTCAGGCCCGAGGGCCTGTTCGGCCTCAATCTGCACAAGAAGGTTTGAAGTCGGCGATGCGCGCGATCTTCAAGACCGATTACGACCAGGACATCCGCCTGTTCAAGCACGGCGGCTATGCGTGGTCCTACGGCACGCTGCTCGTTGTCGTCTTGCTGGCGCCGCTTCTGGTCGGAGCGTATCTGCAGAGCCAGCTCGTGTTCGTATTCATCTACGCCATCATCGGCGTCGGGCTGTTGATCCTCACCGGCTTCACCGGCCAGGTTTCGCTCGGCCATGCGGCGTTCCTGGCGATCGGCGCCTATACGACCGCCTATCTGCAGCGGCTCGGCGTGCCGTTCCTGGTGTACCTGCCGCTCTCCGCGCTGA
>VAZU01000213.1:0-4767 GCA_005884745.1 Alphaproteobacteria bacterium | reverse complement strand
GCCGCGCGCTGGGAGAGCGTCACCAACGGCAACGAGGGGATGCGGATCAAGGCGCTCGATCTGTTCGGTTTCACGCTCGGCCGCGACGGCTACGGCTTCTATGTCGTCTGCCTCGCGCTGCTGGTCGCGGTGATGCTCGGCGCGCTCAACCTGCTGCGTTCCCCCACCGGCCGCGCCTTTCTCGCCATCCGCGACAGCGAGACCGCGGCAAGAAGCATGGGGGTCAATCTCGCCGTCTACAAGGTGATGGCGTTCTCGATCAGTGCGGCGATCACCGGGCTCGCCGGCTGTCTCTATGCGCACAAGCTGTCGTTCGTCAGCCCGGAGATGTTCACGCTCTTGCTCTCGCTCGAGTTCATCATCGTGATCATCATCGGCGGGGTGGGCAGCCTGCACGGGGCGGTGCTGGGGTCGATCTTCGTGGTGATGGTCGACCCGTTCCTCACGCTGCTCAAGGACGACCTCCCCGGCGCGATCGGCCGGCTCGCCGCGGGCCTCGGCGCCTCGCCGGGCGGCGCGGCGGGGATCGAGGACATGCTCTCCCGCATCGGCGGCGCGCCGGGGCTCAAGGGCGCGATCTACGGGATCATCATCATCGTGTTCATCCTGTTCGAGCCGGCCGGACTCTACGGCCGCTGGGTCAAGCTGAAGCTGTATTTCCAGCTGTTCCCGCTCTACAAGAAAGCCACGTTCCGGCGGCAGAAGACCTATGTGAAATCGGAGCGCAACCGATGAGCTGCCTCGCGGTCGAGCGCCTCACGTTGCGGTTCGGCGGGTTGACCGCGGTCGACGGCGTGAGCTTCGAGGTGCGCCGCGGCGAGGTGTTCACCCTGATCGGCCCCAACGGCGCCGGCAAGACCTCGATCTTCAACGTCATCTCCCGATTCTACACGCCGAGCGCCGGCCGGCTCGCGTTCGAGGATCGCGACATCACCGAGGTGCCAGCGCACGAGGTGGCGCGGCTCGGGATCGCGCGCACGTTCCAGAACATCGAGCTGTTCGACAATGCGACCGTGCTCGACAACCTGCTGGTCGGGCGGCACCGGCACCGCACCACCCGCGCCTGGGAAGAGCTGTTGTTCCTGCCCAAGGTGCGCCGGGCCGAATACGCCCATCGCCGGCGGGTGGAGGAGATCATCGATTTCCTCGACCTGCAGCGCTACCGCGACCAGCGCATCGGCGCCCTGCCGTACGGCGTGCGCAAGATCTGCGAGCTGGCGCGGGCGTTGTGCACCGAGCCCAAGCTGCTGCTGCTCGACGAACCCTCCTCGGGCCTCAATGTCGAGGAGACCGACGACATGGCATTCTGGATCCACGACATCCGCAAAGAGCTCGGCATCACCGTGCTGATGGTCGAGCACGACATGACCCTGGTGAACCGGGTCTCCGACCGGGTGCTCGCCTTGAATTACGGGCGGGTCCTGGCGCTCGGCAGCCCGCAGGAGATCCAACGCAATCCCGAGGTCGCCACCGCCTATCTCGGCGCCTGAGCGAGGCCACATGAGCGCCGATCCGATTCTCAAGGTCAGCAATATCGAAACCTACTACGGGCGGATCATGGCGGTGCGCGGGGTCAGCCTCGAAGTCGCTCGCGGGGATATCGTGGCGGTGCTGGGCGCCAACGGCGCGGGCAAGACCACCATTCTCAAAACCATTTCCGGCGTGCTCGATCCCCTGAAGGGGAGCGTGGAATTCGATGGCATGCGGATCGACCGCCTCGATCCCGACCGCATCGTACGGCTCGGCCTCGCGCACGTGCCCGAAGGCCGCGAGATCTTTCCGTTCCTGAGCGTGCGCGAAAACCTGATGATGGGCGCCTTTGCGCGGAGCGACCGCGATGCCGTGGCGGCCGATCTCGAGCGCATCTACGGCTATTTCCCCGTGCTCAAGGCGCGGATCGATAAGGGCGCCGGGCTGCTCTCGGGCGGCGAGCAGCAGATGCTCGCCATCAGCCGCGCGTTCATGAGCCGGCCCAAGCTGCTGCTGCTCGACGAGCCCTCGCTCGGCCTGTCGCCGCTGCTGGTGCGGGAGATCTTCACCATCATCCGCCGGCTCAATGCCGAAGCAGGCATCGCCATGCTGCTGGTCGAGCAGAACGCCAGGATGGCGCTGGAGACGGCGCAATACGGCTACGTGCTCGAGGTCGGCAGGATCGTGATGGCGGATTCCTGCGAGCGGCTGATGCAGAGCCAGGATATCCAGGAGTTCTATCTCGGCGCCAAGGAAGCCGGCGCGCGCGGCGAGCGCCGCTGGAAGAAGCGCAAGGTGTGGAGATGAGACGCAGGGTGTCGTCGCGGCCAAGCGACCCGGATCCTGATCCGGGAGCGCGAGCCGGGATCCATGACCACGGATTTGTGTGATATGAAAGGCCGGTGTTCATCGGTTCCGGGCTCGCCGCTTCGCGGCACCCCGGAATGACGCGCAGTCGATGGGGATATGATGCCCAAACCCGCCACGCTGACCGTTGCGGACACCGTGCCGAACAGCTTTTTGCTCGCGGTCGAGACGCGCGGGGAGAAACCCGCGCTGCGCGAAAAATATCTCGGCATCTGGCAGACCATCGGTTGGAACGACTGGCTGGCGCGGGCCCGCGAGATCGCCTATGCGCTGCATGCGTCGGGCTTCCGGCCCGGCGACGTCGCCTCGGTGCTGTCCAACACCGTCCCGGAGTGGGCCTATGCCGACATGGGGATCCTGTGCGCCGGCGGCGTCTCGTCGGGGATCTATCCCACCGATTCGGTCAAGCAGGTCGAATATCTGGTCAATGATTCGCGGACGCGCGTGCTGTTCGTCGAGGACGACGAGCAGCTCGACAAGGCGCTGGAAGTGCGCGGGCGCTGCCCGACGCTGGAAAAAATCGTGATCTTCGATATGGAGGGCCTGAGCGATTTCCGCGACCCGATGTGCGTCTCGTTGGCCGACTTCCTCGCCGCCGGCCGCTACTACCTGGAGGGGCGCGAGAATCTGTGGCGGGAGATGATCGAATCGCGCCGCCCGCAGGATCTCGCGATCCTCGTCTACACCTCCGGCACCACCGGCCCGCCGAAGGGGGCGATGCTCTCCCACCGCAACATCGTCACCCAGATGCGCCATTGCATGGACGTGCTCTCGTGGTGCGAGGGCGACGAACGCCTCGCCTTCCTGCCGGCGTGTCACGTCGCCGAGCGGATCGCCGGCATGTATTACGCGATCGCGACCGGCGTGGTGTCCAATTATGCCGAACGCCCGGAGACGGTGCCGGAGGACATCCGCGAGGTGCAGCCGACGCTGTTCGGCGCGGTGCCGCGGGTGTGGGAGCGGTTCTACTCGGCGGTGATGATCGCGCTCAAAGACGCCACGCCGCTCGAGCGCGGGGCCTACCGGCTGGCGATGCTTGCCGGCAACCGCGTGGCGGACGCGCGGCTCGAGCACCGCGAGCCGGGGCTTGTCGACCGCATCGGCTTCGCGCTCGCCTATTTCCTCGTGCTGCGCAACATCCGCCGGATGATCGGCATCGACCGCTGCCGCTGGCTGTTCACCGGCGCGGCGCCGATCGCGCCCGAGCTGATCCGCTGGTACCTCGCGCTCGGCATGCGGATGTACGAGGTCTACGGCCAGACCGAGAACGCCGGGCTCGCGACCGTGATGCCGATGCAGGCCATCAAGCTCGGCACCGTGGGCAAGGCCGTGCCGTACGGCGAGGTGACCTTGGCGGGGGACGGCGAGATCCTGATCCGCGGCGAGTTCGTGTTCATGGGCTATCTCAACCAGCCGCAGAAGACCGCCGAGACGGTCGACCGCGACGGTTGGCTGCATACCGGCGACGTCGGGCTGATCGACAACGAAGGCTACGTGCGCATCACCGACCGCATGAAGGACATCATCATCACCGCCGGCGGCAAGAACATCACGCCCTCCGAGATCGAGAACCAGCTGAAATTCTCGCCCTACATCAGCGACGCGGTCGTGATCGGCGACCGCAGGCCGTATCTGACCTGCCTCGTCATGATCGACCACGAAAACGTCGAGAAATTCGCGCAGGACGGCGGCGTGCCGTTCACCAATTACGCCAGCCTGTGCCGCACGCGCGAAGTCCGCGACCTGATCTGGAGCGAGATCGAGAAGGTCAATGCGCAGTTCGCCCGGGTCGAGACCATCAAGAAATTCCACCTGATCGAGCAGCAGCTCACCCCGGAGGACGACGAGCTGACCCCGACCATGAAGCTCAAGCGCAAATTCGTGAACGAGAAATACACCCGCGAGATCGAGGCGCTCTACTCCGGCGCCGCGGCGTGACGGGACGACGGAGGAACCTTGGTAGCCCGGATGAAGCGCCGCGCAGCGCGCGCAATCCGGGAGCATGTTGATCGAGGTCCTCGCTTTCGCCGGGACTTTGGCCTTCGGCCACCGATTTCGCTTCGCTCCATCCGGGCTACAGTCCTTCCGTTGACCCTTTCCGTCCTCTGTCCTCCGTCCTCCGGCTGCGCTAGGATCGGCCCCACCAGACGGGCAACAACAGTTCGAGAATCGATGTCCCCGCTCCCCCCGCTCCCCGTCGGCGCCGAACACGAGGAAACACCATGAGGCTCGACCATTGCCGGGCGGCGTTGATCGGCGCCGCGATCGCGCTCACCGCCGGTTCCGCCGGCGCGCAGACCAAGTTGACGAACCAGGGCATCACCGACACCGAGATCGCGCTGGGCACCCATCAGGACCTGAGCGGACCAATCAAGGGCTGGGGCGTGGCGGTCGCCAACGGCATGAAGATGGCTGTCGACGAGATCAACG
>VAZU01000215.1 GCA_005884745.1 Alphaproteobacteria bacterium | reverse complement strand
GGTATTAGGAATAATTTGCTCGGTCTTTCCGGGGCGCCGCGCAGCGGCGAACCCGGAATCTATGAACTCGGAAATCGAAACATTGCGCCGACAGTGTCCATGGATCCCGGGTTCCCTCGCTACGGGGCACCCCCGCGGCGCTCGCGCCGGGGGGCCCCGGGATGACGGGCGTTAGGTCGAATATTGCGCGAACGCCAGCGTACCGGCGCGGGCGCGGTGGTCGGTCTTCACGTTGACCAGCGCCACGTTGCCGCGATCGACCTCGCGCTGGGCGCGGTCGAGCGCCGGCCGGATTTTCGCCGGCTCTTCGACATAGTCGCCGTAACAGCCGAGCGTCTCGGCCATCTTGTCGAACCGGGTATAGCCGAGGTTGCGGCCCGGCTTGTTGCCGGCGGGATCGGCGGTCCAACCGCCGTTGAGGCTGATCACGACCAGGATCGGGATGTTGTGGCGGACCGCGGTATCGAGCTCGAGCGCATTGAGCCCGAACGAGCCGTCGCCGTGCACGACGATGACCTGCTTGTCGGGCTTGGCGAGCTTGGCGCCGAGCCCGTACGGCAGGCCGACCCCCATGGTGCCGAACGGGCCGGAATTGAGCCGGTGGCCGGGCACATAGGTCGGCATCGACTGGCGGCCGTAGTTGAGGATCTCCTGGCCGTCCACCACCAGGATGGCGTCGCGCTTCATGAAGTTCTTGATCTCGTCGCACAGCCGCAGCGGATGGATCGGAACGTCGTCCCGCGGCTGATTGGCGTCGGGCGCCATGCGCTTGGCCGCCTCGCCGTCGGCGAGCTTCTTGCGCCAGGCGGCGAAGCGATCCTTGTCGAAATGGCCGTTGGCGGCGGACAGAACCTGGCGCAGCACCATCTTGCAATCGCCGACGATGCCGATGTCGATCTTTCGCGGCGCAGTCGCGATCTCGTCGGCGTCGATGTCGATGCGGGCGATCTTCGCCGCGGCGTTGAAGCGCGGCGGCGCCGCATGGCTGATGATGTAGTTCATCCGCGTGCCGACCACGATGATGAGATCGGCCTCGCGAAACGCGGTCGAGCGCATGCTCAGGTAGGAGTACGGATGGTCGTCCGGCAGCACGCCGCGGCCCTGGGGCGTGGTGTAGAACGGGATGCCGCTCTGATCGACGAGCTCGGTGAGCTCGGCCCAGGCCTGGGACCAGATCACGCCGCTGCCCGAAAGGATGATCGGCTGCTTGGCCTTGCGGATCGCGTCGACGAGCGCCGCGACCTGCCGCTCGTCGCCCAGCGGACGCGCGTCGAGCAGCGGCCGCCCGGACAGGCTCCAGTCGACCTGCTCCTCCGGGATCTTCGCGTAGAGAATGTCGCCGGGGAAATCGAGATAGACCGGACCGGGCTTGCCGAGCATCGCCCGCTGGAACGCGTTGTTCACCTGCTCGGGAATGCGCTTGAGGTTGTAGACCCGGTCGGCCCACTTGGTGCACGGCTTCATGATCGCGAGCTGGTCGATCTCCTGAAACACCTGGCGCCCGAACTGCCCGATCGGGCTCGAGCCGCCGATCGCCACCACCGGTGCGCAGTCGATCAGCGCGTTGGCGATTCCGGTCGTCAGATTGATGACGCCGGGGCCGCTCGCCGCCATGCAGACGCTCGGCTTCTGCAGCAGGCGGCTGTAGGCTTGGCCCATGAAGGCGGCGGACTGCTCGTGGCGGACGTCGAGCGGCCGAATGCCTTCCTTGATGCAGGAGGATTCCGCGAGCAGCATCGGGCCGCCCATCAGGAAAAACAGGATGTCGGTGCCCTCGTTCTTGAGCGAGCGCGCCAGAATTTCCGAACCGGTCAATTCCGCCATGGTGTCCTCCCGTTATCTTATTCGCGCACGAGATCGCGCCGCTGGCGCGCTTCTCCCTCCCCGGAGGGGAGGTAGATCACAACGCGCCGCATTTGCGCAGGTCGCAGATCTGGTCGGTGCTCATGCCGAGCCATTTCTCGAGCACCTCTTCGGTATGCTCGCCCAAGAGCGGCGCCGGAGCCACCGAAACCGTCGAGCCGCCGAAGCGCACCGGCCAGGTCGGCATCTTGAACGGTCCGCAGGCCGGATGCTCCATCACCTGCATGATGCGGCGGTCCTCGAAACTCTTCTCGTGCTGCAGCTCCATCGTATCGAACACGGCCCCCGCGGGTACGCCGGCGGCACCGAGGATGCGCATCGCCTCGCGCTTGTCGCGCTGGCTGGTCCAGGCCGCGATCATGGCGTCGACCTCCGGCTCCCGCTCGGCGCGGGCCTCGATGCTCTCGAAATTCGGATCGCCGATGAGATCGGCGCGCCCGATCGTCTTGAGCAACGAGTGCCAATGCGCCGGATTGGCGCGGCTGGTGTAGACGTAGCAATAGTCGTTCGGACCGCCGGGCTGGCACGGATAGATCCCGCTCGGCACGTTGACGCCGGACAGGATCTTGGCGCCGTTGCGCTGGGCCGGCGCGCCGGTCGTCGCCTGCGCGGCGAGCGCCACGCGGATGTACTGCAGCATGGCGTCCTGCATCGCGATCTCGATGCGCTCGCCCTGCCCGGTGCTTTTGCGGCGGTACAGCGCGCCGAGGATGCTCACCGCGAGCAGCATGCCGGTACCGGTATCGCCGAGCGTCGTGCCCGGCTTTGCCGGCGGCCCGTCGCGCTCGCCGGTGATGCTCATGACCCCGCCGGTCGCCTGCGCGATCATGTCGAACGCGAGGTGCTTCTCGTGCGGACTGCCGGTGCCGAAGCCCTTGACCTGCGCGTAGATGATGCCGGGGTTGAGCTTCTTGACCTCCTCGTAGGACAGGCCGAGCCGCTCGATGGCGCCGGGCGCGAAATTCTCGACGCACACGTCCGCTTGCCGCAGCAGGTCCTTGACCAGGGCGAGCCCGCGTTCCGATTTGAGGTTGGCGGTGACGGATTTCTTGTTGGCGTTGAACAGCAGAAAATACCAGGAATCCTGCCCGGGCGCCCCGCGGAAGGATTTGCGGCCGGGATCGCCCAGGTTCGGGTTCTCGACCTTGACCACCTCGGCGCCGAGCCAGGCCAGCGCTTCGGTGCAGGCCGGCCCGGCCTCGAACTGCGTGAAATCCAGAACCCGGATTCCGGCAAGATAATTTACGCCGTTGACGGACATCGTTTGGACCGGTCGCCGAAAGGGCTCATCGTGCGCGGGTGCGCGGCAGCGGATGGAAGGTCGGCTCGCAACGATCGATCCCACGCCGGCATCCCTGCCGGATAGGACATTTCCATGGGCTTCCTCAATCGTTATCTTTGCAGCAGGGGTATGCTGGCACGGGGGGCATGGCAGCGTAAAGCGCTGGGCGCGGCGTAGATTGCCCAGGGACGCGGTCTTTTGGAGCAGGCGATGAGCAAGATCGACGTCGAAATCGTCGAGGTCGGCCCGCGCGACGGGCTGCAGAACCTCGACGTGGTGATGCCGACCGCGGACAAGTGCCGGTGGATCGCGGCCGAGCACGCGGCCGGCGTGCGCGAGATCGAGGTCGGCTCGTTCGTGCCGCCAAAGCTCTTGCCGCAAATGGCCGACACCGGCGAGGTGGTGGCGTTCGCGCGCACGCTGCCGAACCTGCGGATCGCCACGCTCGCTCCGAACCTGCGCGGTGCGCTCGATGCCATCAAGGGCGGTACCCACAAGATCGGCGTACCGATCTCGGTCAGCCCCGAGCACAGCCTGTCGAACGTGCGCAAGACCCCGATGCAGATGGTCGAGGAGCTCGCAAAGATCTGCAAGGCCCGGGACGAGAGCGGCGCCGCGGTCGAGATCGAAGGCGCGCTGTCGACGGCGTTCGGCTGCACGATGGCGGGCGCGGTCCCGGAGGACGACGTCCTGCGCATCGCGGAGGCGTGCCTGCGGGCCGGCATCGATTCCCTGGCGCTCGCCGATACCGTCGGCTACGCCAATCCGGCGCAGGTACGCAGCCTGTTCGAACGCGTGCGCGGCATCGCCGGCGACAAGCTCACGAGCGGGCATTTCCACGACACCCGCGGGCTCGGGCTCGCCAACGTGATGGCGGCGCTCGAAACCGGCATCCGCTCGTTCGATGCGACGTTGGGGGGCCTCGGCGGCTGCCCGTTCGCGCCGGGCGCGACCGGCAACGTCTCGACCGAGGATCTGGTGTTCATGCTGGAAAGCATGGGGCTGCGGACCGGCATCGATCTCGCCAAGCTGATCGAGACGCGAAAAATTCTGGAACAGGCGCTGCCGGGCCGGCCGCTCTACGGCAGCATCGCGCGCGCCGGCCTGCCCAAGGGCTTCCGCCAGGCGGCTTAGTAGATGACGAGCCAGACATTGCCGCTCGGCGGCGTGCGGGTCGTCGAGTTCTCGCACATGGTGATGGGCCCGACCTGCGGCATGATCCTCGGCGATCTCGGCGCCGAGGTGATCAAGGTCGAGCCCATCGCCGGCGACAATACGCGGCGGCTGATCGGGACCGGCGCCGGATTTTTTCGCATGTTCAATCGCAACAAGAAGAGCATCGCGGTCGATCTCGCCGACCCGAAGGGGCTGGAAGCCGTCGAGCGCCTGATCGCGTCGGCCGACGTGCTGATCGAGAATTTCAAGCCGGGCACGATGGCGAAATACGGCCTCGACTATCCGACGCTCGCCGCGAAGCACCCGCGCCTGATCTACGTGGCGCACAAGGGATTTCTGCCCGGCCCGTACGAGCACCGCACCGCGCTCGACGAAGTGGTGCAGATGATGGCGGGCCTCGCCTATATGACCGGCCCGA
>VAZU01000203.1:4737-9783 GCA_005884745.1 Alphaproteobacteria bacterium | reverse complement strand
GCCGGGGAGGCCCGGTATGTCGTTACTGAAAGATTAACGATTGTGAGGCCCTATAGTTAATGCATCCTTAAGCGCGCCGGCGCGACAACAGGAAAAGCGCGGGCCGATTCGGAGGACGGCGTGGTCCGATTCGAGAACGTGGGCTTGCGCTACGGCCTGGGCCCGGAGGTCCTGCGCGACCTCTCCTTCAGCGTCGAACCGCATTCCTTCCAGTTCCTCACCGGCCCCTCGGGCGCCGGCAAGACCTCGCTGCTGCGGCTGCTGTACCTTTCGCTCAAGCCCACGCGAGGCTTGATCTCGCTGTTCGACCACGACGTCGCCACCCTCTCCAAGGACTCGCTGGCGACGCTGCGGCGCCGCGTCGGTATCGTGTTCCAGGATTTCCGCCTGCTCGAACGTGGCGCTGCCGCTGCGCGTGCTCGGCAAGGACGAGGCGGGCTACCGCAACGAGGTGGTCGAGCTGCTGCGCTGGGTCGGGCTCGGCGAGCGGATGCTGGCGCTGCCTCCGGTCCTGTCAGGAGGCGAGAAGCAGCGCGCCGCAATCGCGCGCGCCGTCATCGCCCGGCCGCAGCTGCTGCTCGCCGACGAGCCGACCGGCAACGTCGACCCGGTGCTCGCCCGGCGGCTGCTGCGCCTGTTCGTCGAGCTCAACAAGTCGGGCACCTCGGTCATCATCGCCACCCACGACATCGCCCTGATGGACCTGTTCGATGCCCGCCGGCTGGTGTTGCACGAAGGCAGGATCCACGTCTACGACTGACCCCGGTTTCCCCGCGCATGGACGCGATGACGCAACAGGCTCTCCTATCCGAACCGCCGGGCGCGGCGATGCCGCCCCATCGGACCTCGATCGTTCCGGCGGACTCCATTGCCGGCCGCGCGCTCGTCGCCGTGGTGGCGATCATGACGTTCCTGGCGGCGCTGACGCTGGGCGCGGTGGTATTGGTGCGGGGGGCCGCGGGCGAATGGCAGTCGGCGGTCGCGCGCGAGGTGACCATCCAGGTTCGGCCGGTCGAGGGCCGCGACACCAACGCTCAGGTCAAGAAGGCGGCGGATCTCGCCATTGCGACCCCGGGCATCGTCGGGGTCCGGGCCTATTCCAAGGCGGAATCCGCGCGTCTGCTGGAGCCTTGGCTCGGCGCCGACCTGTCATTCGACGATCTCCCGGTGCCGCGCCTGGTCGTGCTGCGCGTGGCTGCGGACCGCGCCCCGGATCTCGCCTCGCTGCGCAAGGCGCTCGCCGCCGAGGTCCCGGAGGCAAGTCTCGACGATCACCGCGACTGGGTGGAGCGCATGCGGACCATGGCCCGCACCGCGGTTGCCGCGGGGCTGGGCGTGCTCGCGCTCGTCGTCGCCGCGACCATGCTGTCGGTGACGTTCGCGACCCGCGGCGCGATGGCGGCGAACCGCCCAGTCATCGAGGTGCTGCATTTCGTCGGCGCCCGGGACGGGTTCATCGCCGGACAATTCCAGCGGCATTTCCTGTGGCTCGGGCTGAAAGGCGGTGTCATCGGCGGCGCCGCCGCGATGCTGCTGTTCGCGATCGCGGGGTTCTTGGCGGATTGGTTCAAAGGCACCCCCACCGAGGAGCAGCTCGCGGCGCTGTTCGGCGGCTTCGGCCTCGGTGCCGCGGGTTATGGCGCCATCGCCGGGCTCGTCGTGCTGATCGCCGTCGTCACCGCGGGCACCTCGCGACTGACCGTGTATCGCACCCTGGCGTCGATCGAATGAGCACAGAACGCCGGCCGACATCGACCGCTCCGGGCGCTCTGCGGTATCCTGATCGGAGGAATGCAAGCCGGGAGCCGACATGACCGGGAACGCCGCAACCGCGGATCGGGCCGGCAAGGCCGGGCGCCTCAAGCGGGCGTTGGGCGCGGCGCTCGCGATCCTGATCGCCGTGCCGGTGCTGTTCGCGGCCGGCTTCCTGTGGTTCGTCTGGCGCATGCCGAGCGAGGAGGTCGCGCTCGCCCGCAGCGCCGACGGCATCGTCGTGCTCACCGGCGGCGCCTCGCGCATCCTCGATGGCATCGAGCTGCTGGCGGCCGGGCGCGGCAAGCGGCTGCTGATCAGCGGCGTGCACCGCGGCACCACGACCGGCGAGATCGCCCGCACCGTGCCGGAATATGCCCGCCTGCTGGCCTGCTGCGTCGATCTCGATCACTCGGCGGTCAACACGCTGGGCAACGCGGTGGAGACCCGGCATTGGGTCAAGAACCGGGGCTTTCGCTCGCTGATCGTCGTCACGTCGAGCTATCACATGCCGCGCACCATGGTGGAGCTCGCCTGGCAAATGCCCGACGTCGAGCTGATCCCGTTTCCGGTGATCAGCGAGAAGATGCGCAACGAACCGTGGTGGACCGCGGCCTCGATGCGGCTGCTGTTCTTCGAATACGTGAAATATCTCGTCGCCCAGGTCCGCACGCGGCTCGAGCCCGCATCCGCCTCGACGGATTTCGCCGGTGACCGGAGCCGCACCAGGAGCTGACCGTGCCTCCCGGCGCGCGCCTCGATCCGGTCCGACCGGTTCGATCGCGCTGCGTTCGGCCGCGTTCAACCTCGCGTTCTATCTGACGCTGGTCCTCTATTTGCTCGTCGCGCTGGCGGCGCTGCCGTTCCCGCGCCACGCGATGCTCGGCGTCGCCAAATCGTGGGGGCGGACCAACCTGCGGCTGTTGCGGGCGATCTGCGGCATCGAGGTGGAATGGCGCGGCCTCGACAAGATCCCGCGGGGACCCCTGATCGTCGCCGCCAAGCACCAGTCGGTCTGGGAAACCTTCGCGCTGCTGCCGCTGTTCGCCGATCCCACCTTCATCGTCAAGCGCGAGCTGATGTGGATCCCGGTGTTCGGCTGGTGCATGCGGCGGGCCGACATGATCTCGGTCGATCGCGGCGCGGGATCGCAGGCGCTGTTCGCGATGACGGAGCGGGCGAAATTCGAGATCGGCCGCGGCCGGCAGATCATCATCTTCCCCGAAGGCACCCGCCGCGCCGCCGGAGCCCCGCCCGCCTACAAATTCGGGGTCGCCAAGCTCTATGCCGCGACCGGCGCGCCGTGCCTGCCGGTCGCGCTCAATTCCGGTCTGGTGTGGCCGCGCCGCTCGTTCCTGCGCCATCCGGGCGTGGTCCGCGTCGAAATTCTCGATCCGATCCCGCCCGGGCTTGCGCCCGACGCGTTCTTGGCCCGGCTGCAGCACGAGATCGAGACCGCGACCGCACGGCTCATCGCCGAAGGCGAGCAGACCTCGTAGCCAGGATGGAGCGGCGCGCAGCGCCGCGCAATCCGGGAAAGGGGTCCCGGATTACGCTTCGCTCCATCCGGACTACGGAGCTACCCGGCTCCGCCGTGCGCCTCGTGCACGCCATGCAGGCGCTCGGCGAGGAGATGCAGATCCCGGTCGCGAAAGCCGAGCGCCTCGAGCTCTTTTACGGTCGCGAGCACGTAATCGCGATTGGCGCCCGAGCGCCCGTGACCCTGGCGGACATAATGCAGCTGGGAAGCAAGATCGAGCTCGCCGGCATATTGCGGATGCGAGCGGTCGACCATGAAGCAAAGCCCCTGTACCCGGCGCCCCGCGTCGCCGTCGAGCAGCAGGGTCCGCACGGTCTCGCGGTAGACCGCCGTGACCTGCTCGCGCCCGCGCAGATACGCAACCGTGGCATCCCGATGCTTTGCGGGGGTCCGGTAGGCGATGCCCCGGCAGGTGCCGCCGCGGTCGAGCCCCAGAACCAAGCCCGGCCGCTCCGGCGTGCCGCGATGGACGTGGGAGAGCACGCACAGCGCGCGATGTGCGCCGTAGAGCCGCGCCGACACGCGCTCGAGGTACGAAAACCCCGGTCGCCACATCAGCGAGCCGTAGGCGAACACCCAAAGGTCTTCGGTTTTGGCGGCGGGCGAAGCGTCCATCGGCGAGCGGGCGGCATCCGGAGCGGATCAAGCGCGAACCCCGCCTAACAGCTCGGCGGAGGAGAGGCAATTCGGCGGCCGGAGGCCACCGTCCCCGCGAAAAGCGGGGACTTCGAGCGGCGAACTCGACCCCCGGATTACGCACCCGCTGCGCGGGCGCTCCATCCGGGCTACGGACCATGACGATTCGCGCGTTCCGGCGGCCCGAAAACTCGGCTAAAGCTGCCTTGCTCGGGCCACATCTCGCGTCGATGCAAGCACGGATGATCCATTCCCGCCCCATCTCCCGCCGGTCCTGGCAGGTCGTTCTGCCGTTCGCCTTGTTCGTGGCGCTTGCCGCCGGATGGACCGCCTTGTGGTTTCATGCCTCCTCCGTGGCCCAAGCCTCGATCACGGCCTGGCGCGCGCGCGAGGCGCAATCCGGCCGCCTCTACACTTGTGCATCCGAGAACCTCGCCGGCTATCCGTTCCGCATCGAGGTGCGCTGCACCGCGGCGGGGGCGCAAATGCGCAGCGCCGATCCCCCGTTCGTGGTCACAGCCAAGGACCTCCTCGTCGTAGCGCAGGTCTACCGGCCCAATCTGCTGATCGCGGAAGTCGAGGCGCCGCTCACGTTCGAGGCGCCGAACGGCGGAGTGTCGCTCGTCGCCGACTGGACGCTGGCACAGACCAGCGTCCGCGGGCTGCCGCCTACCCCCGAGCGCATCTCGCTCGCGGTCGATCAATTCCGGCTCGACCAGAAGAGCCCGGCCGGTTCGCAGACCCTGCTGACCGCCAAGCATATGGAACTGCATGTGCGGCTCGATCCCGATTCGACGCCGGGCCGGCCCGTGCTCGATCTCGCGGCGCGGTTCACCGATGCGGCCTCGCCCGCCGCCGGCTCGCTCATGCCGCAGCCGATCGATTTCGAGGCCACGGCGGTCCTGCGCGGGCTCAAGGATCTCACGCCGAGATCGCTTGCGGCGCTGCTGGGTCAGCTGCAAGGTGCGGGCGGCCGGCTCGAAATCGAACATGCGCGCCTGCAACGCGGCGATATGATCGCGGTCGGGGCGGGCAGCCTCGGCCTCAGCCCGCAAGGGCGCCTCGACGGCACGCTGCGCATGACGGTCGCGGGATTCGACCTCAATGTGCTCAAGCCG
>VAZU01000203.1:0-4718 GCA_005884745.1 Alphaproteobacteria bacterium | reverse complement strand
ATCTCGGGCTCGCTTGCCGGCATGGGCACGAGCCTGCTGGGCTTTCTCGGCCAGCCGGCGGAGCTCGAAGGCCGGCGTGCGGTCACCATGCCGCTGCGGTTCGCCGACGGCGCGGTTTCGCTCGGGCCGCTCGCGCTCGGCCGCACCGCACCGCTGTATGAGAAGGCCGAATCCAAGTAGTTCGAGCTATTGGGCGCCCATTACTCGCCGTCGGCCGCGTAGGGCCGCGGCAGGGGCGCGAGCGGCAGCGGAGCATGGGTGCGGCCGAAATCCGGCGCTCCGGAATCCTGGCCGAGCTCGACGATGCCGCGGCGAACCGCGCGCGTGCGCGTGAATAGATCGAACAAAGCGTCGCCGTCGGCCCAGCGGATCGCCCGCGCCAGGGCGGCGAGGTCCTCGTTGAACCTTCCCAGCATCTCCAGCACGGCCTCGCGATTGGCGAGAAAGACGTCGCGCCACATGGTGGGATCGGACGCGGCGATGCGGGTGAAGTCGCGAAAGCCCCCCGCCGAGAACTTCATCACCTCGGAGCGGGTCACCGCCTCGAGATCGTCGGCCGTTCCCACGATCGTGTAAGCGATCAGATGCGGCACGTGGCTGGTGATCGCGAGCACCAGGTCGTGATGCTCGGCCGACATCGTCTCCACGCTCGACCCCAATGCCTGCCAGAACGCCGAGAGTCGCTCGACGGCGGCCGGATCGGCATGTTCGGGCGGGGTAAGGATGCACCAGCGGTTGACGAACAGCTCGGCGAAGCCCGCGTCGGGTCCGGAATATTCGGTGCCGGCGACGGGATGCGCCGGCACGAAATGAATGCCGGCCGGCAGATGAGGCGCCATGTCGCGCGCGACCTGAGCCTTGACCGAGCCGACGTCGGAGACGATCGCGCCCTCTCTGAGATGCGGGCCGATCTCGGCGGCGACCGCGCCGCATTGGCCGACCGGAACGCAGACGATCACGAGATCGGCGTCCTTCACCGCCGCGCCGTTCGTGGCCGCCACCTCATCGGCGAGCTCGAGCTCGGCCGCGCGTCGGCGCGTCGCCGCGGAACGCGCGGTGGCGACGATCGTGCGCGCGGCGCCGCAGGCGCGCGCGGCGCGCGCAATCGAGGAGCCGATGAGGCCGACCCCGATCAGCGCCAGCCGCTCGAACAAAGGCTCGCTCACGCCGCCGCACCCATGAATTGCGCCAGCGCCTCGACCACCAGACGATTGGCCTCCTCGCTGCCGACGGTGAGCCGCAGCGCGCCCGGCAGATGATAGGGCTCCAGCCGCCGCAGGATGAGGCCGCGCCGGGTCAGGAACGCGTCGGCATCCTGGGCCGTGCGCCCTTTATCGCTGGGAAAATGGATCAGCACGAAATTGGCGACGCTCGGCGTCACTGCGAGCCCGAGCTTGCCGATCTCCTCGGTGAGCCACGGCAGCCAGCGCGCGTTGTGGGCGGCCGAAGCCTCGACGTGATTGGTGTCCTCGATCGCGGCGACGCCCGCAGCGATCGCCGGCTGGCTGACGTTGAAGGGTCCGCGGATGCGATTGAGCGCATCGACGACGTGAGCCGGACCATAGAGCCAGCCCAGGCGAAGCGCGGCCAATCCGTGAATCTTCGAGAAGGTCCGGCACATCACCACGTTGTCGGAGGTGGCGACGAGCTCGAGCCCGGATTCGTAGTCGTTGCGCCGGACGTATTCGGCGTAGGCGGCGTCGAGCACCAGCAGCACGGGTTTGGGCAACGCGCGGCGCAATCGCTGGATTTCGTCGAACGGCAGATAGGTGCCGGTCGGATTGTTGGGGTTGGCGATGAAGACGATCTTCGTGCGCGGGCTCACCGCGGCGAGGATCGTGTCGACGTGCGCCGTGTAGTGCTTTTCGCCGGCTACGACCGGCGTCCCGCCGGCCGCCAGCGTCGCAATCGGATAGACCAGGAAGCTGTGGGTGGTGTGGATCGCCTCCACGCCCGGCCCGAGAAAGGCTTGCGCCAAGAGATGCAGCAGTTCGTCCGACCCCGCCCCGCAGATGATGCGCGCCGGGTCGAGGCCGAACGCGCGGCCGATCGCCTCGCGCAGCGCCGAAGCCGAGCCGTCGGGGTATTCCGCCAGCGTGGCGCCAGCGGCATGGTAGGCCTCGAGCGCCTTGGGGCTCGGTCCGAGCGGCGTCTCGTTCGACGACAGCTTGAACACTTTGGCTACGTCGGGCGCGCTGCTCTTGCCCGGCACATAGGCCTCGATCGCCAGCACGCCGGGACGCGGTTCGGGACGCTGTCGTGCGGACATCGAAAACTCCGGTCGCGGCCGTTCGGCCGAGCGAAGCGGCCGCGCGTGTTCTGGTGCCGATGGCGCCGGGAATCAAGCTCGACCGGTCAGCGGCCGCTCGCCACCAATCCGGACGCGGCGACCGTATAGCGCGTGGCATGGCTGCCGACGAGGGCCGCGGACGCGATCGAGGCACCGGCCGCGACCAGCGCCGCGCCGATCTCGTCGAGCGTTCGGCCCTGCGGCACCGAGACGAGCAGCGCAGCCCCGTCGGAGACGCGGTCCGGCACCGCGAGCACGTCGGCGAGCGGCGCGATCGCCCGCGACGCCGCCACGCCCCAGCCCGCCACCTTGACGCTCCACACTTCCACTTCCCTCACCATGGCGTCGGGCGCCGAACGCGACACCACGAACACCGGCAGGCCGGCCGGATGATCGGCGCGCTCGACGAACGGCAGCCGCGCGATGATCTTCGGCTCGCGTTCGCCTTCGAGCGCCGGCCACCACGCCGGGGCGCCGGCGACGAGCGTTGCCGGCACCAGCGCGAGGTCGCCCTTCGAGGCCGCGACCGCAGCGACCGCGGCCGCGGCTCCCATGTGGGCCACGAACGGCACCGTGAAGCCGAAATGAAAGCGGGCCGAATCCCGCATGGCCGATTCGCCCGAGGAGAGATCCGCGTGCACCGCGTAAGGCGCCTGAACATAGGTGAAGGTGGCGATGATCACCCGCCAGATGCTCTCGGCGGTGTCGAGCGGCAGGATGCCGCGATGGCGCTCCACCAGCCGGCGCATCATCTCGGCCTCGCGCGCCGGCCGGAACGCCGATCCGGACTCCTGGGTGCGCTTGGCGCGGATCAGCCGGTCGATGATCTCGCTGCGCTCGATGAGAAGCGCGTGCATCGCCGCGTCGATCCGGTCGATCTCGCGTCTGAGCTCGGCGAGCGAAGGTCCGTCGGCCATGCTTGTCCATCGTTGATCAATAAATCGGGAAAACCCGCCGCCCTTGCGCCGCCATTGATAGGTGCCAAGCACGGCGAAATCAAAGAAAACGTTGACGTTGCGGCACGGTTTCCCTACCTACGCCCGGCGGCGCCGGTGTTGACGCAGGACCGGATCCGGTTCGGCCGGGAGCCGTAGTTTTGTAGTTGTAACGAGAGCGCCGCGATGGCCGATGCCAGCCTCAGCATAGTACGCGACGCGACGGGCCGCTCCCGCGAGGCGGAGAACCCGCAATCGCCGCTGGTACGGTTCGGGCCGGAAAAACCGCTGCGGCTCGATGCCGGCATCGATCTGACCCCGTTCCAGATCGCCTATCAGACCTACGGCGAGCTCAATGCCGAGCGCTCGAATGCGGTCCTGATCTGCCACGCGCTCACCGGCGATCAGCACGTCGCCAATGTGCATCCGGTCACCGGCAAGCCGGGCTGGTGGGAGACCATGGTGGGGCCCGGCCGGCCGATCGATACCCAGCGCTATTTCGTCATCTCGCCGAACGTGGTGGGCGCCTGCATGGGAACCACCGGGCCCTCCTCCATCAATCCGGCGACGGGCGAGCCGTGGGGCCTGAACTTTCCGGTGATCACCATCCGCGACATGGTGCGGGCGCAGGCGATGCTGCTCGACCATCTGGGCGTGCCGTCGCTGTTTGCGATCGCCGGCGGCTCGATGGGCGGCATGCAGGTCCTGCAATGGGCGGCCAGTTACCCGGAACGGGTGTTCGCGGCGCTGCCGATCGCGGCCTCGACCCGGCATTCGGCGCAGAACATCGCCTTCCACGAGGTCGGCCGCCAGGCGGTGATGGCCGACCCCGACTGGCGCGGCGGCCGTTATCAGCTCGAGGGCACCAATCCGCACCGCGGGCTCGCGGTGGCGCGCATGGGCGCGCACATCACCTATCTGTCGGATGCGGCTCTGCACCGCAAGTTCGGCCGTCGGCTGCAGGACCGCTCCAATCCCACCTTCTCGTTCGATGCCGACTTCCAGGTCGAGAACTATCTGCGGCATCAGGGCATCTCCTTCGTCGAGCGCTTCGACGCCAACAGCTATCTGTATCTGACTCGCGCGATGGACTATTTCGATCTCACTGCCGATTACGGCGGCGTGCTGGCGCAAGCATTCCACGGGACGCGCACGCGGTTCTGCGTCGTCTCGTTCACCAGCGACTGGCTGTTTCCGACCGCGGAATCCCGCGCCATCGTCCACGCGCTCAATGCCGCGAGTGCCCCGGTCTCCTTCGCCGAGATCGAGACCGACAAGGGGCACGACGCCTTCCTGCTGGAGGAACCCGAGCTGTTCGCCATCGTACGCGGCTTCCTCGAGGGCGCCGGCAGATTGCGCGGGCTTAAGCCCGGCAAATCATGATGCTCAAGCGCCTCACCCGGGATCTCACCATGGCCGAGGCGGCGCGCGCGCAGGGCGGCGCCCGCGTCGATTTCCTGCTCGTCGCCGACATGGTCGAGCGCGGCGCCAAG
>VAZU01000202.1 GCA_005884745.1 Alphaproteobacteria bacterium | reverse complement strand
CGGATAGCAGCGGCAGAAGCGGCAACGGAGCATTGCGGCATGCAGCGGATGTTCGAAGGACTGACGGTGCTCGATTGTGCGAGCTTCATCGCCGCGCCCGCCGCGGCCACGATCCTGGCCGACTTCGGCGCCGAGGTGATCAAGATCGAGCCGCCGACGGGGGATCCGTTCCGGCATCTACCGCGATTGCCGGGCAATCCCAAATGCGAGCACAACTGGGCCTGGATGCTGGAATCCCGCAACAAGCAGGGCTTGGCCCTCGATTTGAGCACGGCGGACGGGCAGGCGGTGCTCTACCGGATGGTCCCCCGTGCCGACGTCTTCATCACCAATTTCCCGCCGGCCGTGCGCCGGCGCCTCGGCATCGCCTATCGGAATCTCGCCCCGCTCAACGAGCGCCTCATCTACGCATCGTTCACGGGCTACGGCGAGCACGGACAAGAGGCCAACAAGCCCGGCTTCGACAGCAATGCCTGGTGGGCGCGGTCGGGGATGATGGACCTCGTGCGCCCCGACAGCGCCGGCCCGCCGGCCCGCTCGCTGCCCGGCATGGGCGACCATCCGTCCGCGCTGGCCCTGTTCGGCGCGATCGTCGCCGCGCTCTACCGGCGCGAACGGACCGGCAAGGGCGCCCACGTCGGCACCTCGCTGATGGCGAACGGCGTGTGGTCGAACGGGCTGATGGTGCAGGCCCGGCTCTGTGGCGCGACGATCCCCAAGCGCCCGCCGCGCGAGCAGACGTTCAACGCCATGACCAATCACTATTGCTGCCGGGATGGACGCTGGCTGATCCTCTCGCTGTTGAAAGAGGACCGCGAGTGGCCGGTGCTGCTCGAGTGCCTGGGGCGGGAGGAGCTCGCGGCCGATCCGCGCTTCGCCACCACGCCCGACCGGCATGCTCGCGCGCGCGAGCTGAGCGCCGTCTTCGACGAGGTGTTCGCCGGAAAAAACCTGGCCGACTGGCGCGCGATTCTCGACGCCCACGGCCTGATCTTCGGCGTCGTGGCCGAGGTCGACGAGCTGCCGGGCGACCGCCAGATGCTGGAGAACGACGTGCTGGTGCCTTTTCAGGGCGAGGGCATGCTCACGATCAACAGCCCCATTTGGATCGAGGGCGAGAAGAAGGTGGAACCCCGGCATCCCCCGCAAATCGGTCAGCACAGCGACGAGGTGCTGCGGAAATTCGGCTGCGACGAAACCGAGATTCGCCGGTTGCGGGCCTGCGGGGCGGTGCGGTAGGCCGCGCTGCGATTGCGCAGGAGCTTACTGCAGGATCACGAGAAGATCGGGATTGCCGAGTTGCTGCGGATCGGCCACCAGAACCTCCGTTCGCACCAGCGCGATGGTGGCCGTGACCACCAGTGCCAGGGCGAACAGTATCTTGGCTGCAAAAATCCAGGACGCTCGGACCGATTTCGTCCCACTGCGGCGCTCGGAGATCGTATGAAATGCAGACATTCTGCCCCTCCTCGGATACGAACCAGGTGCTGGGTGCCAGGCACGATGGGTGAACCATAAGGTCGGGCTTCCGGCCTGGAGCGTGAGGTAGGTCACGCGTTTAAAAAAATTTTCCGGGGCGCCGCATGGCCGTGACCGGGTTCAGCGGAAACTGTCGGGTGCGGGTCAAGCCGCGGGTATCCGCATCAGTGCGTGAGGCTCTGCAGCACCAGCGCTTTCACCAGCGGGCGGTAATACCGCCACTCCTGCGACTGGATCATGAAAACTGCGAGCAGCTGCTCTCGGGGGTCGGCGAACGCGAAGGTCCCGTACAGCCCCTCCACGAAATAATCGCCCGGCGAGCCGATCTGCGGCGCCACGCCGAGCGCCAGGCGCACCGCAAACCCCAATCCGAACCCGTATCCCGGACCGGGATAATAAGCCCACCCCTGCGCATTGACCTCCGGTCCGAGCTGGTTGGTCGTGATCAGCTCGACCGACTTGCGGCTCAGCAGGCGCACGCCGTCGATCTCGCCGCCATTGAGCAGCATCTGCAGGAAGCGTGCATAATCCGCGGCGGTCGAGACCAAGCCGCCGCCACCGCTTTCGAACTTCGGCGGCTTGCTCACGTTCAGCAACAGCCGCCGACCTTCCCGCGGCGCCGGGAGCACGTCGGCGATGCGGTTGTACTTCTTGGGCGGAACCCAAAAGCCGGTGTCCGGCATGCGCAGCGGCCCGAACACGCGCTTTGCCAGAAATTCGCTCAGCGGCATGCCGGACAAGAGCTCGAGAATGCGCCCCAGCACGTCGATCGACCGGCCGTACTCCCAGACCGTGCCCGGCTGATACATCAGCGGCAGCCGCGCCAGCTTCTCCACCATCGCGGCGGCGCTGTCGTCCTGCGGTCCTATTCCGGCGTCGCGATACATCTCCTTCACTTTTGGGCCTGTCCCCAGCGCCTCATAGGTGAAGCCGGAGGTGTGCCGCATCAGGTCCTCGACGCGGATCTCGCGCTCGGACGGGACCAGCCGGAGGCTTGCGCGGCCGGTAGCGGGGTCCTTCACCTCGGTGCCGACCTGCATGTGAGCGAACTGCGGCAGGTATTTCGAAATAGGGTCTGCGAGCGACAGCCGGCCTTCTTCCACCAGCATCATGGCCGCCGCGATCGTGATGGGCTTGGTCATCGATGCCAGCCGAAAGATCGCATCTCGCGGCATTGGCACGTTTCGGGCCTTGTCGCGCATGCCGAACGCCTCGAAATAGGCGAGCTTGCCGCGGCGTGCGACCAGCATGACAGCCCCGGGAATGAGGCCGGCGGCAATATCGCGCCGCAGCGCCGGCGCGATGCGCTCGAGCCGCTTGGTCGACAAGCCGAGGCTTTCCGGCTCCGCCGCCGGCATGCCCTGAGCCAGGGCGGCAAGCGGCAGAACGATGGCGAAGGCAAGCGGGCACAGCCCGCAGGCGAGCTTGCGCATCATGCTGTGTCCGCTTGGCCCGTCATCGGATCCCGCAATCCTCGCCATCCTCGTCGCCGCCTCGGCGCCGATGCATTATGATGGCGGGAGGTTCCGATACCGCAATCCCGGGAGGCTGTCATGGACGAGGTGTTGCTCCGGCCCGAGCAGGTCCGCGCCGAGGACATCGATCCGCATTATCGCTGGAACCGCGCGCTGCCGGCGCTCGGCCCGATGGGCGTCGATTTCGAGGAGCGGGTGGATTTCCAGCGGCTGCACCGCTATCGGCTCGGCCGCGTCAGACAGGCGCTGGACGCCTCCAAGCTCGGGGCGCTGCTGTGCTTCGACGTCAACAACATCCGCTACGTGACCAGCACGAAGATCGGCGAATGGGAGCGCGACAAGCTATGCCGGTTCGCGCTGCTCGCCCGCGGCGGCGAGCCCATCCTGTGGGATTTCGGCTCGGCCGCGGTGCACCACCGGCTCTACGTGCCATGGCTACGGCCGGAGCTTTGCAAGGCCGGGCTGGTCGGCCTGCGCGGGACCGTGCCCCCGGCATTCGGCCTGATGCGGCGCCACGCGGAGGAGATCGCGGGACTCTTGCGGGAAGCCGGCGTCGCCGACATGCCGCTCGGCGTCGACATCATCGAACCGCCGATGATGTTCGAGCTCGAGCGCGCCGGGCTCAAGGTCGCGGACGGCCAGCAGGTCATGCTCGACGCGCGCGAGATCAAGAGCATCGACGAGATTGCGCTGCTCAACCGCGCCGCCGCCATGGTCGACGGCGTCTACCAGTTGATCAGCGAGGAGCTCAAGCCGGGCGTGCGCGAGGCCGACATCGTCGCGATGGCGACCAAGTTTTTGTACGAGCACGGCTCCGACGACGTCGAGGCGATCAACGCGATTTCCGGGGAGCGCTGCAATCCGCACCCGCACAATTTCACCGACCGCATGATCCGCCCCGGCGACCAGGCGTTCTTCGACGTGCTGCAGGCCTTCATGGGCTACCGCACCTGCTACTACCGCACCTTCAACGTCGGGCGCGCCACCCCGGCGCAGCACGACGCCTACAAGCAATGCCGCGACTGGCTCGACCGCTCGATCGAGCTGATCCGGCCCGGGGTGACGACCGACACGGTGGCGAGCGTATGGCCGCGCGCGGACGAGTTCGGCTTTCCCGACGAAATGTCCGCGTTCGGCCTGCAGTTCGGCCACGGCCTCGGCCTCGCACTGCACGAGCGGCCGATCATCAGCCGCCTGGTCTCGCTCGAGCATCCGCTCGAGATCAAGGAGGGCATGGTGTTTGCGCTCGAGACCTATTGCCCGGCAAGCGACGGCTATTCGGCGGCCCGCATCGAGGAAGAGGTCGTGGTCACCGATACCGGCTGCCGCGTGATCAGCCTGTTCCCGGCCGAGCAATTACCGATCGCGAACCGGTATTGAAGCGCATCTTGCCACCGGCATACGCGTTCCCCTCTCCCCTTGCGGGAGAGGGTGGCGCCGAACGAAGTGAGGCGCCGGGTGAGGGGTGGGAATTTATTTGAAACGCTGTCACCCCTCACCCGCCTCGCTGCCTGCGGCAGCTCGGCACCCTCTCCCACAAGGGGAGAGGAAAAGAGCGGCAATGCCTC
>VAZU01000201.1:4371-7573 GCA_005884745.1 Alphaproteobacteria bacterium | reverse complement strand
TCCTCCGCCTGGCGCTTGGAGCACGTCAGCGTCGTCAGCGGCAACAACCGCATATCGCTGGTCGATCTCCATGCCGCGGGAATCAAAGCCGGCCATCGCTTCGAGGCCAAGCGCAAGGCGTACCTGTCGCCGCGTACGGTCGCCTTCAACGTTCATGGAATCCGGCTCGCCGTCCACCGCATGACCGGCGAGATCCGGATCCTGCAGAGCGTGCACGCCGCCGACATCGGGCGGCTGATCAATCCCATGCAGTGCAGAGGTCAGATCGACGGCGCCGTCGCCATGGGGTTTGGCTGGGCGCTCACCGAGAACATGGTCTACGACGCGGGCGGCAAGATGGTGAATCCCTCGCTGCGCAATTACCGCATTCCGGCCATTGCCGACGTGCCGCACACCGACGTGTTCTTCGCCGACACCTACGATACGATCGGTCCGCTCGGTGCCAAATCGCAGGGCGAATGCGCGATCAATCCGGTCGCGCCCGCGGTCGCCAACGCGCTGGCAAAGGCGACCGGCGTGCGCTTCCCGAGCCTGCCGTTTACGCCCGATCGCATCTTCGCCAAACTAGCCTTCCAGCCATGAGCGGCAGCCAAAGTGCCTCGGCATCGTCAGGCCACCAAGGCCCGGTGACCATCATTACGCAAACGCGGGTGCGGCCGGAGGCCGCCGGTCCTTTCGCGCGCTGGCAGGATGAGACCGGCAAGATCGTTGCGGGCTTCCCCGGCTTCATCAAGCAGACCGTGATGCCGCCGAGCCCGCCCGAGCAGGTCGACTGGGTGATCCTCCAGCGGTTCGCGCGCGCCGCTGATGCGCTCGCATGGCTCAATTCCAGCCAGCGGCTGGAGCGGGTGGAGGAGGCGGAGCCCATGCTGGTCGGCCACGACGACGTCCACGTCGTGAACGACGGCGCATCGGGGGCGTTGCCCGCGGCTGTTTCCGCCGTGATCTCGACGCGTATCAAGCCCGGCCAGGAGGCCGCCTATCGTCAATGGGAGCAGCGCATCGCCGCCGCCCAGTCCAAAGCCCCGGGGTTTCAAGGCTACCGGTTCGAGCCGCCGATTCCGGGCGTGCAGAATGATTGGCTTGCCATTCTGCGCTTCGACACCGACGCCAACCTGGAGGCCTGGCTCGCCTCCCCGGAACGCCACAAGCTGCTGGAGGAGGCCACGCCTTTCACCGAGGAGTTCCACGCGCGCATTGCCCGAACGGGCTTCGACCAATGGTTTTCCCTGGGGGCGGGCGAGCGCGGTTCCCCCCCGGCCTGGAAACAGAACATGCTGGTTCTGTTGATGCTATATCCGGTAGTCTTTCTTTTCGGAGTTTTCGTGCAAACGCCGCTTCTGACCAGACGTGCGGGCCTGCCGTTCGCGATCGCATTGTTCATCGGCAACGTCGCGAGCGTCCTGTTGCTGAGCTACCTCCTGCCGTGGACCAGCAACCGCTTCTCCTGGTGGCTGCAGCCGGCCGGCCCGAACCCGGGCCGGAGCGAACTCGGCGGAGCGGTGTTGGTGGTAGCGATCTACGGCCTGATGGTGTTCGCGTTCTGGTTCCTCTGGTAAGCCGCGTGGTGGCATCGGACGAGCGCCATTGAGCCAGTCAGGCCGAAGGCTCCCACACGTTCAACCTTTTCGGCGGCGGCTACAAAATGGAAGCTGAGGCACGCTGTTTTAGATAGAATGCAATACACCACCGGCCGCCAAGTGGGTGAACTGAATCGCGGCCAGAGAATGAACGTGGTGGCCGGCGGCTAGACTAGATGTCTGCTAGGGGCGCACGTCTGCGACCTTGATGACGGGTGTTCTTTGGTCGGCACCGGAAAGATTCGCCGGCACATTCTGCGCGGGCTGGCCCTCGGGCGAATGTCTATCAGGGCCCCGGCCCGCGCTCGAGCGGCCATCGGGCGCATCGTCTGGATGGGCGTGCGCGGCGAAGATCACAAACCGCGCATCTTACGGTCGGCCCAGGACTTGAGATCGCCGGCCGTGAACGTTGCCAGGAACGGGTTGGCATTGACGATCTTCTCGCGCGTGGTCCGGCCGGTCGCGTCCGCGCTCGCCATGAGCGCAGCCGCGTCGGCATGTTCCGCAACGGACAGGATCGCCACGGCTCCGGCGGGGCCGGCAAAATAGGTCAGATAGAGCGTGCCGGGCGTGACGGGAAGGCCGCGCTTGCTCAGCATCGCGGCGTTCCGCTCGACCCATCGCGTGGTGATCTCACGGGCAAGTTCCGGTTGCCGCCGCAGTTCCAACACTTGCTTTTCGCCGCGGCCTTGGGCGAGGTCGGGCCGGTGCGCCCGGATCATCTCGAGCCACGTCCTATCGAGAAACTGGCCGGCTCCGGTCGCGCTGGAGCGCTTGTTCTTCGCATTCGGATCGCCGTTCGATTCAACCTGGATGATGCGCTCGACGACCGCGTGGATCGCCGCGTCGCCGGTCAGTGGCGGACGTTCGAGGACCCAGCGAACCAAGTGGGTGCCGCCGAGCCAGGCCAATGCCAGCGCCGCGATGAGAGCGAGCGTGAGGAGCCCGACTGGGATCTCGCGGTCATCACCAGGCAGGTTCGAAGCCCACGCCTCCTGCCGATTGGTCGGCTTGACTTCGTAACCGCATCCGATCGGATCGATCCCGAGGGGTGGCCGCTGCTGCGGCGAGGTAGGCCCGGCGAGGCATTCGTCGCTCATGCGGATCCGATCCGGGACCATGGCACGATCCCCGGAGGATCATCGGGCCAGGAGCTGAATCGAGATTTAACGCGTCCTTTTTTCGGCGGAATGTAACGCCGATCAGGAGCCCCGCCGGTGCCAAGCTCGGCTCCTGATGGGAAACGGTCTTAGATCGACCGTCTCGTCACGGTTTCCCGACGCGGCACCGATCCGTGCCACGGCGTCATGAGATCCGTGCGCGTCAGGGTGTCTTGGGATGGCTTGCCGGCACGGCTTGCCGATTTGTTGTCGGGCTGCACGCCGCCTTCCGTGAGAAACCGGTAGAAATCTCGACAGAATTCAGCGAATGCCTGAAGGCCGCCGGGCTTGATATCGGGCTGCTGCGAAGGCCGGCGCGCATCCTTGCCGGTGGCATTCACGGCAAGCGTTGGCATGCCGCTGGTTCGGGTCTCGGGCGCTGCCGGCCGCAAAACAGCGCTCGGCAACAGCAAGCTCACCAGCGCCAGCCAGAAAGCCATTCGGAGTAACAGCCTCATGGTC
>VAZU01000201.1:0-4315 GCA_005884745.1 Alphaproteobacteria bacterium | reverse complement strand
ACGGGCCAGCGGCGGCGCCGCCAGTCTTCCAAATGCCGATTCGCAACCCAACGGCAGCGCTTGTTTTCCCGGCGGCTGGTCGCGCGCGGGCGCCTCCCGCTTCATCACGGCCGTGACATTGTTCAGCAGGGATGCTGGAGCGGGGACGGAACGTTGTGCGCCCGTGCTTCCGGTCGGCAAGTCGACGACTTCCAGCGGAGCATTCGCCGGCCTGGAATCCCGTTGCATGCGAGCCGGTGCCCAGCTGTCTCCCTTGCGCGAACGGTTCACACTGATTGCCGGCTCGGCAATTTCGCCGGGCGGCGTGAAAAGTTCAAGCGGCGGCCGGAGGGTTCCGACCGTCGGCGCATGATCCATCACCAAGACCGCGGCGAGCGCGCCCGCGACATAGGGAGTGAGATTGGACACGGTGCGAACCTGTACTGCTTTCGCAACAAGCCAAAAATTCTTAATCCTGCGCGCCGCCTGCGGGAATAAACGTTTTATTAAGTTGGAATAAACCTTTTGTTAACCTTAACGACACCGGCGCAGTGCAGAACAGCTAGTTGCCATTCTCGTCCTCCGACCCCGTTTTCACGCCCCGCACCGCCATGACGGGTGTGATATCGTTCAGGCTGCTTTGGGCCGGTCTTGAGGCTCCGGGGGAGAGCTACGTGCGACGGCGCGATTTCATCAAAGCGATTGCCGGCTCAGCCGCCGCCTGGTCGCCCGCGGCGCGGGCGCAGCAGCCGGGGATGCCCGTGGTCGGGTTCCTCGGCACCCGGGCGTCCGGCGATGACCCGCAACTTTTGACCGCTTTCCGTCTAGGCTTGAAAGAATCCGGCTATGTCGAGGGGCAGAACGTGGCGATCGAATACCGCTTCGCGGAGAATCAATACGATCGGCTGGCGGCATTGGCAGCCGATCTCGTTCGGCGTCAGGTGGCGCTGATTGCCGCGAACGGCGTTGCGGCACAGGCGGCAAAGGCAGCAACCGCGACGATCCCGATCGTCTTCACGGCAGGGTTCGACCCGGTCGCGGTAGGACTTGTCGCCAGCCTGAACCAACCGGGCGGCAACATCACGGGCGTGGGCATTCTCGACGTGGAGCTGGGGCCGAAGCGGCTGGAGCTGCTGCACGAACTGGTCCCCACGGCGACCATGATTGCCGTGCTCGTCAACCCGACCGATCCCGCACGTGCCGAGGCCACATTGAAGCAGCTGCAGTCCGCGGCCGATACCCTCGGGCTGCAGCTCCATGCCCTCAATGCCAGCACGGACCGCGACTTCGATGCCGTCTTCGCGAGCCTGGCCGGGCTGCAAGCAGGCGGGCTTGTGATCGGCGGTGAGCCATTCTTCAACAGCCGGGGCGAACGGCTCGGCGCGCTGAGCATCCGCCACGCGGTGCCCACGATCTACCAGTTCCGCACCTTCGCCGCGGCGGGCGGTCTGGCGAGCTACGGAACCAGCCTTACGGACTCGTACCGTCAGGCCGGCCTCTACAGCGGTCGGATTCTCAAGGGCGAGAGCCCCGCCGACCTGCCGGTCGTGCAGTCCGCGAAAGTCGAGCTGATCATCAATCTGAGGACCGCCAAGATGCTCGGCCTCACAGTTCCGCTATCATTGCTCGGCCGCGCCGATGAAGTGATCGAGTGAAGTGGCAGGATTTGATCTCGGTTTGATGGCGCCGCTTTACCAAGCATTGAGGCCGTTGCAATTTCCGAGTTTGGCACTTCTGCGACCTTGCGGACCGGTTATTATGGGTCGGCAGTCGCATCGATTGCGGAGGTCCGGAAGCATTCGCCGCCACGCGCGATCCAAGACCTTGAGGCGACGATTGGGCTAAGAATCGAGCTCAAGCGGGTGGCCGATCGGCGCTTGGGGCGGTCGCTAGGGGCAGAATCGGCTCCGGAACTTTCACGCGTCGGAGCCTTCGGCTAGCGGATCTGGGAGAGCGGGCATGATCCTGTTGCGCAATGCATCGATCGTCGACGGAGCCTCGGCCGAGCCGCGGCCCGGGATGAATATCCTGATCGAGGGCGAGATTTTTCGCGAGGTTGGCGAGGCCCCGATCGCTGGCGCCGCCGACGTGATCGACCTCGCCGGCAGGACTTTGATGCCGGGGCTGATCGATTGCCACGTGCACGTGGTCGCGACGCTGGTCAATCTGGCGCAGAACTCGCTGCTTCCCGATTCGCTCGTCGCCGCGCGCGCCGGCGGGATCCTGCGCGCTATGCTGATGCGCGGCTTCACCAGCGTGCGCGACGTCGGCGGCGCCGATTTCGGCCTCAAGCTGGCGCTGCAGGAGGGCGCGATTTCCGGCCCGCGCCTGTTCATCTGCGGCAAGGCGCTGTCCCAGACCGGCGGACACGGCGATCTGCGCGGCCGCTTCGATGCGCGCGAGGCGCGCTATTTCGAGCGGCGGCTCGGCGCGCTCGGGCGTATTTGCGACGGTGTCGCCGAGGTGCGCCGCGCCGCCCGCGAGGAGATCAAGGCGGGCGCCGATCTCATCAAGATCATGGCCAACGGCGGCATCGCGTCGCCCACGGACCCGATCTTCTTTCTCGGGTTCTCGCGCGAGGAAATCGCCGCGGCGGTCGAGGAAGCCGCGATGGCGAACACCTATGTGGCCGCCCACCTCTACACCGACGACGCGATCCGCCGCGCGGTCGAATGCGGGGTCAAGTCGGTCGAGCACGCCAACCTGATCACGCCGGCGACCGCGGAGCTGATGGTCGAGCGCGATGCCTGGGCGGTGCCCACGCTCGTCACCTTCGAGGCGCTCAAGGAAGAAGGCGCGCGCTTCGGGCTGCCCGAAGTTTCCATCGCCAAGATCGACGACGTACGCTTGGCCGGGCTCAAGTCGCTGGAGATCCTGCGCGAGGCCGGCGTGAAAATGGCGTACGGCTCGGATCTGCTCGGCGAGATGCATCGCCGCCAGTCGGAAGAGTTCACCATCCGGCACCGGGTATTGCCGGCGCAGGAGGTCATCGCCAGCGCTACCGGCGTCGCCGCCGAAGTGCTCGGCATGACCGACAGGCTCGGCACCATTGCGCCGGGGGCCTATGCCGACCTGATCGTGGTCGACGGCAACCCGCTCGAGGATCTCGGCGTGCTCGGCGGGCAGGGCGAGCGCATCCCGGCCATCATGCAAGGCGGGCGCTTCGTCAAGAATCGGCTGTCCTGATCGCGGCGGCTTGCTTGTGCGGCGGCATGTTCGGCTCTAGCGTTTGTCGTCGCCTGCCCGGAGACCCGATGCCGACCAGCTCCGAACTTGCCGCGCGCGTAGCGCCACCCCGGCCGCGGCCGTCGCTGCTGCGCACCGCCTATCTGGCCGGCGTCGCGCTGGTGTTCCTGTTCATGTTCACTCCGCTCATCTTCGTGATCTGGGTGAGCCTGTTCAAGAACGAGATCATCACCTTTCCGCCGCAGGGCTATACGCTGCGCTGGTTCGGCAATGCCTGGGCCAATGCCGCGTTCCTGAACGGATTCATCAGCTCGATCGAGATCGGCGCGTTCGCCATGCTGGCCGGACTGGCGCTGGGCGTTCCGGCGAGCTTCGCGCTGGTGCGCGGCCGCTTCCCCGGACGCGAGGTTCTCGCCGCCTTCCTGCTCTCACCCCTGATCGTTCCGGGAATCGTGGCGGGAACCGCGATCTACATTTATTTCGTCGAGATCGAGCTCATGACCGGCGTGCGCATGATCGCGACGCTCCCCGGGTTCATCGTCGCGCACGTGGCCTTGACGATCCCATGGACGGTCCGGCTGATATCCGCAAGCCTCGTCGGCCTCGACCGCGCGGTCGAGGAAGCGGCGATGAACCTCGGCGCGAGGCCGTTCACCACGTTCCGGCGCATCACGCTGCCGATGATCCGCCCCGGGGTGGTCGCCGCCGGCATCTTCAGCTTCATCGTCTCGTTCACGGATCTGGAAATGTCGCTGTTCCTGATCGGGCCGGGCCGCAGCACGCTGCCGATCGCCATGCTGCAATACCTCGAATGGAAATTCGATCCGACGGTCGCGGCGGTTTCCGTCGTGCAGATTGCGATCATCGGGGTCGGCCTTGTGGTGACGGACCGGTTCGTGAAGCTCTCCAAGGTGGTCTGAGTGTCGGATCTGACCCTTGATCGCGTCAGCAAGGCCTATGGCGCCGCGTTTGCGGTGCGGGATTTTTCGCTCGCCGTCGCGCACGGCGAGCTCCTGGCGTTGCTGGGGCCCTCTGGCTGCGGCAAGACCACGACGCTGCGCATGATCGCCGGCTTCATCCTGCCTTCCGCCGGCGCGATCCGCATCGGCGGCCGCGATGTCACCGCCGCGCCGCCGTACCGGCGCGCGAC
>VAZU01000200.1 GCA_005884745.1 Alphaproteobacteria bacterium | reverse complement strand
CCGTCCTGGTCCTCGGCGGATCGAGGCGGGTCCGCGCGACGTGGATAATCACCTTGACGGTGAACGGCAGTGCAGTCCGCCGAACCGAGCCATCGGCGAATTTCGCCCGCCAATCGTCCTAATTTTTCGCTGGAAACCGGGTCGTCTCGCAGACCTGAAATGTGAGCCGATCCGGGTTTGCGCTTGGAACAACGTGCGTATACATCTCGTTGCCCACGCCGCGGTTCACATCGCAGTGCCCCAATCAGGACTCTTGGGAATCATAAAATCGCCCGAGGATCAGTGAAGCCTCCCGAATCGGAATTTGGGGGACGTTACGACCGCCGGATTGCCATCGATCCGGTCTCGGCCGGAAATTGCAATCGCGAAGGCGCGTCGTGCAGGTTCAGCGGAGTACGGCAGATGAGCGATGTCATCAACTTCCAAGGTGATGCAATGGAGTGCCTGCGCATGGCGGAGCGAGCGAAAGGAGTTGAAGAAAAGACCGTGCTTGTCGGCTTGGCACGAGCTTGGGTGCTGCTCGGCGAGCAGCTCAGGTACCTGCACGACGACACCAATTCCGATTTGCCTGAGCCAAGCCCGCTGAATTAGCTCGCTACGGGATCGGATCGGCCGGAGCGGTCTTCAGCCGCGCATTCGGGAGGGCGACGTGTTTCTTGGCGCGCGGGAAGGGCATCACAGGTCCGTGGCGAAAGCAATCAGCTGGCGCGTGACGGGAAGCATCGATACTTTGCTATTGTCGTATTTGGTCACGAAGAATCTTTTGTTCGCGAGCTCGATCGCCAGTGCCGAGACGATCACGAAGATCGTGCTGTATTACGCGCACGAGAGAGCATGGACCGCGATTCCCTGGGGGAGGCGCTCGCGAATGCATCTCGGACGCTTTGGCCGGCGGAGCTGGACCGCCGCAGCAGCGGCTCTTGCGTTGCATCTGCGGCATCCGTCCAATCCGGCCAGGCTGGCCGTAATCGGCGCATTTCTATTTTGTTTCGTCATCGTACTGACCCCGCCGCAGATTCGATTCAATTCTGCCGGCATTGCCGAATCGGTCACGGCGGCGAGGAAGGATAGCTCCAGGTCGGCGGCGACCAATGCGCCGCTCGATCGCGCGGGAACGCCGGCGACCGTCCAAGATCCTGCATCCGGGACGTTCGATCCCGTTCTCGAGCCGGCTCAATGGGCACGGGTGACGGAGGCCGCCCCGCAAGCGCCGAAGGAGGCGCCCCAAGTCGAACCGCCGCGACGCAACCTGGCCGACCACGATGGCGCCAAGGAGGTTCAGCAGAGGCTGATCCATCTGGGCTACCTGTCGGCATCGGCCACCGGCGTGTGGGGCCCGTTGTCACGCAAGGCGCTCAAGGCGTTCAAGTCGGATCACGACCTGGCGGCGGATGAGATTTGGGACGAAGCCACCGAACGCAGCCTGTTGGGCGGCAGCGAAGACAAAGCGGAACCGTTCGTGGGAGTCTGGGGAGTCGACGCGAGTGCCTGTTCGCCTCGGCCCGGCCGGAACGGCTTCTTGCCCGCCGTAATCGGCAGCCGTGGAGCCCATGCCGGCGAAACGTCTTGCACATTCGAGAGCAAGAGGCGGACCGCGCGGGGATGGAACGTCGTCGCGAATTGCTCCAATGCGCAGGATCGTTGGACTGCGAACGTCCGTCTGATGATCATCGGCGATCAGCTGACTTGGACCAGTGAACGGGGCTCGCAGAGCTACCTGCGTTGTCAGCCGGGATTAGGCTTTGCGGTGGCTTTCTGACGCATCGCGGATCGCTGTCGGGCTCGGCAGAGGCATGATCGCGCATCAGAACAGCGCGTGGCGGATCAGGATCCACAACAGCAGCGGCTTGTTCAGGCGGACCGGAACGCGCGGCGCGGAGAAGCCGCGCTCGACGAGCCTTGTGAGGATCCGCTTGTAGGCTTCCGCCATGATGCGCGGCGCGCGGATGGCGCCGCGCGGCGAGCGGTCCATGATCGCATCGGCCGCGCGGAAATGGTTTTTTGCGCGCTCGATGACGGGAGCGCAGGCCGCGCCGAGCGCCGGATGCATCAGCACCAGGGCCGGATCGTCGATGCGAATGCCGGCGGCCTCGAGCGCTTCGCGCGGCAGGTAGAGCCGGCCGCGGGCGGCGTCCTCGTCGAGGTCGCGCAGAATGTTGGTGAGCTGCAGCGCGCGCCCGAGCTGGTGGGCCAGCGCCGTTCCCGCCTCGGCCTCCATGCCGAACACGTTTACGCACAAACGTCCCACCGCGCTCGCCACCCGGTCGCAATAGAGATCGAGCGTGGAAAAATCCGGGGCGCGGATGTCGGCGGTAACGTCCATCTCCATGCCGGCGATGATCGCCAGGAAATCCTCGCGACCGAGATCGTAACACCGGACCGGCTCGACGAGGCCGCGCAGACGTGCCGGCGGTTCGCCGGCGTAGAGCGCGTGTACGTCGGCGCGCCATTGCGCGAGCGCCGCGAGCCGCGGCTCGCGCGGCCCGTGCGCGTCGGCGACATCGTCGACCGCGCGGCAAAATCCGTAGATCTCGAAGATCGCTTCCCGCCGCGCTCGCGGCAGGATGCGCATCGCCGCATAGAACGAGCTGCCCGACGGGCGATTATCGGCGTTCCCGGCGGCAATCTCGGCCATCATCCCTCCCGCATTTTTGGCTTTCGCGCCCGCGCCAAAAAACCGGGCGCCGCGCGCCGGACCAGGCCCTCGCAGATCCCGAGGAGAGACACGCCGAAGAATCCGGCTTTGGTCAAGTGCACGCGCTCGCTCAACGGATCGCGCCGGCGCAGCGTCCCGGTCAGCGTGCGCGCCAGCCGCTGGATGGCGGCGATCTCCAATCCGAGCCGCCAATTTTTGACCTGCGCGCTCAGCGGTTCGGCGTCGCGCAGCAGGGCGGCGGTGCGTTCCGCAAGCTGGCGCACACAACGCAGGAGCGCCGGCGACGCCTCGGGCCGGCCGAGCGCATCGACCGTCAGCCCTTCGCGCTCCAGCGCATCGAGCGGAACATAGACGCGATCGAGGTTGCGATAATCCGCGCCGCAATCCTGCAGATGATTGATGATCTGCAGCGCGGCGCACAGCGCGTCGTTGGCCGGCCAGGTGTCGCGGCTCTCGCCGTGCACGTCGAGCACGAAGCGGCCGACCGGCATCGCCGAATAGCTGCAATATCCGATCAGATCCTCCCAGTCGCGATAGCGGCGCTTGGTGACGTCCATGCGAAACGCCGTGAGCAGATCCTGAGCGTGGCGTGGCGAAAGCGAGCGCTCGGCGAGCGCGTGGCGCAACGCGGTCGCGTCCGGCTCGGCCTCGTTTTCGCCCAGCAGGCCCTCTTCGAGCTGGTCGAGCAGCGCGAGCTTGTCCGGTTCGGTGAGCGAGGCATGGTCCGCGACGTCGTCGGCGGCGCGCACGAAGCGGTAGAACGCGAGAATCAATCCGCGGTGACGGCGAGCGATCAAGCCGGAAGCCACCGGGAAGTTCTCGTCCCGATGGGTCTTGCCGGACTTGACTTCCGCGGCGGTCCTCATCCCGTCTCCGACAGATCGGCCTGGACCCGGCCCTTCCACAGCCCGCCGCGGCCGCGCAGATGCTGATAGGCGGAATCGAGCGTGAAGGCGAGGTAAAACGCGGCAATGGCGGGGAGCGCCGCGCCCCACAGCGGCGACACCTGGTAGAACCGCAGAATCGGCTGGAACGCGATCGCCATCAGGGCCCAGGCGGCAAGCCCGAGCGCCTGCGCGACACCCGATCCGAACACGGCGAGCAGCGGCGGCGCCAGGAACGTCAATGCCAAGCCGGAGATCGTCCCGAGCAGGAGCGCCGGCGAATAGCGCAATTGGTCATAGGCCGAGCGCGAGACCATGCGGCGCACGTCGGCAACGCGCGGGTAGGCCCTCAGACTCCGCGCGCGCTCGGTCAGGGAGAGCCAGATCGGCCCGATGGTCTTGAGTGCTCTGCCGAGCGCGCAATCGTCGATCAGGGCGCCGCGGATTTTTTCGATCCCGCCGATCGCCACGAGCGCGTCGCGGCGCACCAGCATGCAACCGCCTGCCGCGGCGGCGGTGGTGAAACGCGGCCGGTTCACCCGGGAAAACGGATAGAGCATCTGGAAGAAGAAAATGAACGCCGGGATCAGCGCCCGCTCGGCCAAACTCTCGCAGCGCAGCTTGGCCATCAGCGAGGTGAGCACCAGATTGCGGGCTTGGGCGCGCGCCACCAGCGTGGTGAGCGCATCGGGCGCGAAGAAGATATCGGCATCGGTGAGCAGCAGGTATGCGGGAGGATTTTTTGCCCGGCTCTCGACGTGATCGATGCCTTGCTTGATGGCAAAAAGCTTTCCGCTCCAGCCGGCGGGAAGTTTTCGGCCGGGCACGACGGTCAAGCGATCGGCGGCGCCTTCGCGCGCCGCGCACACGCGCGCCACGTCCGCGGTGGCGTCCCGGCTCTGGTCATCGACGAGGACGATCGTGAACGGTCCGCGGTAATCCTGCCGCAGCAGCGAACCGAGGCTTTCGGCGACGACGTCGGCCTCGTCGCGCGCCGGGATGACGGCGGCGACC
>VAZU01000199.1 GCA_005884745.1 Alphaproteobacteria bacterium | reverse complement strand
TTAACCGAGCGGATCGACTGTCGAGCTTCGAATTCCGTATTGTGCGGGCCACAGCTGTCCCCCCTACTCCTGCGGCAACACGCCGGTACGGCAGACGTACGGCAAAGATGTAGGAGAATGCTTGCGAATGGTCAAGGACAGTACTGCCAGAAATGACCACCAATTGCGGGTTTTTCACCATTCGTCTGCATTCGCACAAGCGGCCGTTTTCGCATGACTCATGTGGCAACCCTGATCTCGAACCCCGGCACGCCGGCGCTCGACGATGCCATCCTCGCCGGCGTGCGCGGCAAATTGCGCGGCGCCACGCTGTTCTGGCTCGCGCCGGGCGTCGCGGCGGATGTTTGCTTCACCCCCGATGCGCCGGTCGACGACCGAATGCTGGCCGGGCAACTGCGATCCGCGCTCGCCGCGCACCCGATCGACGTGGTGGTGCAGCCATCGGCGCATCGGCGCAAGCGGCTTCTGGTAGCCGACATGGATTCCACCATGATCGGCCAGGAATGTCTCGACGAGCTCGCCGACCAGGTCGGGCTGAAATCCCGCATCGCAGCCATCACCGAGCGCGCCATGAACGGCGACATCGCGTTCGAGCCGGCGCTACGCGAGCGCGTCGCTCTGCTACGGGGGCTGCCGCTCAAAATCATCGATGAAGTGTTTGCCGAGCGCATTCGCGTCAGTCCCGGAGCCCTGGCGCTGGTGCATACCATGCGCGCGCACGGCGCCTATACCTGCCTCGTGTCCGGCGGCTTCACTTTGTTCACCGACCGCGTCGCGGCGATGATCGGCTTTCACGAGAACCGCGCCAATCGTCTCGTCATCGAGGCCGGCCGCATCGAGGGGGTCGAGGAGCCGATCCTCGGACGCGACGGAAAGCTCGCCGCGCTGCTCGACCTCACCGACAAGCTCGGACTTGCGCGCGAGCCCACGCTTGCGGTCGGCGATGGGGCGAACGATCTTGCGATGCTGAAAGCCGCCGGGCTCGGCGTCGCCTATCGGGCCAAGCCCAAGGTCGCCGCGAGCGCGCACGCCCGCATCGATCACGGCGATCTCACCGCGCTGCTGTACATCCAGGGCTACAGCCGCGAGGAGTTCGTGGCGGGGTGATGTCACGCTGTCATTCCGGGGCGCGCCCCCGGATCAGGTCCGGGGCAGGCTCCGGCGCGAGCCATGCCCCCGCGAAGGCGGGGGCCGGAACCTATGAACGCGATTCAGGCCGAGCTTGCCGGTGGCCATGGATTCCGGGTTCGGTCCTTTAGGCCGGCCCGGAATGACGAACCCTAAGAGTCCCGTTATTGCAGCGCCAGCGCCACGAACCGCACCTCGCCTTCGGCATTGGCGATCAACAGCAGCGCCGACTTGCGGCCGTCCTTCTTGAACTGGTCGATCTTCTTCTGCACGTCGGCGGCGTTCGATACCGGCTCCTGCCCCAATTCGACGATGACGTCGCCCGGCGCGAGGCGCTTGTCGGCCGCCGCCGAGCCGTCTTCGACCGCGGTAATGACCACGCCCTTGACGCTGTCCTTGATCTTGTAGCGCTTGCGCAGGTCGTCGGTCAGGTTCGAGAGGTCGAGCCCGAGCGTTTTCTTGACCACCGATTTCTCTTCCGGAGTCCCTTCGTTCTTGGCGAGCGCGGCCTTCTTCTCGCCGTCCTCGAGCCGGCCGAGCCTCACGGTCTTGGTGTCTTCCTTGCCCTTGCGGACGATGCTGACCTGCACGTCCTTGCCGACCGGGGTGTCGGCGACGACCCGCGGTAGATCGCGCATTTCCTTGATCTCGTGGCCGTCGAATTTGACGATCACGTCACCGGGCTCGATGCCGGCGGGCTTGGCCGGTCCCTTGTCGTCGACACCGGCGACCAGCGCTCCGCGCGCCTGTTTCATGCCCAGGCTCTCGGCGATCTCGTCGGTGACCTGCTGAATGCGCACGCCGAGCCAGCCCCGCCGCGTCTCGCCGAATTGGCGCAGCTGCTCGATCACCGGCATCGCGGTCTTGGACGGCACGGCAAAGCCGATGCCGATCGACCCGCCCGAAGGCGAAATGATCGCGGTGTTGACGCCGATCACCTCGCCCTCCAGGTTGAACAGCGGACCGCCGGAATTTCCGCGGTTGATGGCCGCATCGGTCTGAATGTAATTGTCGTATGGCCCGGAGTTGATGTCGCGGTTGCGCGCCGAGACGATACCGGCCGTCACCGTGCCGCCGAGGCTGAACGGGTTGCCGATCGCGATCACCCATTCGCCGAGCCGCAGCTTTTCCGAATCGCCGAATTTCACCGCCTTGAGCGGCTTGTCGGGCTTCACCCGGAGCAGCGCGATGTCGGTCTTCTGATCCCGACCGATGATCTCGGCCTTGAGCTTGGTTCCGTCGTTGAGGATGACGTTGATCTCGTCGGCATCGGAGATGACGTGATTGTTGGTCACCACGATGCCGGACGCATCGAGGATGAACCCGGAGCCGAGCGAGTTGACGCGGCGCGGGGTGTGCTCGCGGTTGGGATTGTCGCCCTGGCCGCGTCGATTCTTGAAGAATTCGTCGAAAAATTCCTCGAACGGCGAGCCGGGCGGCAACTGCGGCATCGGCCCGACCTTGGAATCGATGGTCTGCGACGTGGAAATGTTCACCACCGCGTCGATCACCGTTTCGGCGACCTCGGCGATCGCGTCGGGCCCGCGCGCCAGCGCCGGAGCCGAGAACGCGGAGACTGCCAGCGCCGTCGCGGTCAGCGCGGCGAATGCCGGACGGCGGAGATTTCGAGCGAGATCGCGAGCATAGCCGGCCATGGGGTGTCGTTCTCCAAGCGCAAGATGCAAGATTGGCCGGGACACTGACTCGATCCGCACCGGGACGCAAGGACGGCCTCCTGCAGGGAACGCTTTTAGCGACGGGAATTTGGCGGAAAAGCGACTCCGGCGAGGTTCACAGTGCGGGTAACGCGCATGTGCGCGCGCACTTCGGGCCGGCGGACATCGCAGAGGACGGAAAAGGCGGGCTCTGTTGCAGCCGTCCACGATCCGTCGTTCGTTCTCCGGATCACCCCCGTACCAGCCAGATCACCACCACGCCGAGCGCCGCACAGGCGATTCCGACGATGCGGAGCAGATGCTCGGGCGTTTCCAGCACGCTCAGCATCGCCCGTTTCGCGGCGCCCGGAAATGCCGCGAACACCAGTCCCTCGATGACGAAGACCAGACCGATCGCGATCAAAAAATCGGACATGGCCGGGCCGGGCCGCGGTGCTATTTCGTGGCGCCGCTATTTCGTCGCGCTGCCGGCTCGCGCGTTGTCGCTCTTGGCGCCCTCGATGCTCTTGCCGCTCGGATCGACGAAATACCGGAAGAAATCGGTGTCGGGGTTGAGCAGCATGCGCGTGTCGTTGTGGCGCAGCCCGGTCTCATAGGCCTGCATCGAGCGGTAGAAGCCGAAGAAGTCGCGGTCCCTGCCGTAGGCGTCGGCGAAGATGCGGTTGCGCTGGGCATCGCCCTCGCCGCGGATCTGCTCGGACCGGGAGGTTGCATCCGCGACTGCGAGCGCTGGCTGCCCTGGGCGCGGAACTCGGCCGCCTCGCGCTGACGTTCGGTCTGCATGCGCTGATACACCGCCTGGCTGTTCTGCTCCGGCAGATCGGCGCGGCGAATGCGCACGTCGGTGACACTGATGCCGAACGCGGCTGCCTCGCGGTCGAGCTGCTCGCGCATGCGCTGGGTGAGCTGCGGGCGCTCGTCGCGCACCAACTGGATGAACGAGGCTTCGCCGAGCACCCGGCGCAACGCCGAGATCAGCAAGGTGGAGAGCCGCGAGTTGGCCGCCTCGATCGAGCCGACCGTCTGATAGAATTTCAGCGGATCTTGGACCCGATAGCGGGCGAAGGAGTCGACCACCAGGCGCTTCTGGTCGGACGCGATCACCTCCTGGGAAGGCGCTTCGAGATCGAGGATGCGCTTGTCGATGCCGATGACGCTGTCGATCAGCGGCGCCTTGTAGTTCAGGCCCGGCTCGGTGATCACCCAGATTGGTTTGCCCAAGCGGACCACCAGCGCCTGCTGGGTCTGATAGACCGTGAACAGCGAACCATAGGCGACGATCAGGGCGACGGCCCCGAGGACGATGATGACGCCGCTGGTGAGACTGAGCTTCATTTGCTGCCTCCCGTTTGCGGCGTCTGCGTCTGCGGGCGGAGCTCGTTCAAGGGAAGGTACGGCACCACGCCGGTTCCGCCGGCCTTCGAGGAGTCCACGATGATCTTGTCGGTGCCGCCGAACAGCCGCTCCATGGTCTCCAGATACATGCGCTGGCGCGTCACCTCCGGGGCGTTCTTGTACTGGTCGTAGATCTTCAGGAACCGCGACGCCTGGCCGGTGGCCTCGGCCACCGTCTGCTCCCGATAGGCTTCGGCCGCCTGGGTGATCTGCGCCACCCGCCCCCGTGCTTCCGGCACCACGCGATTGGCGTAGGTCTGCGCCTCGTTCTGGGCGCGCTCGGCGTCGATGCGGGCCGCCTGCACGTCGCGGAACGCATCGATGACCTGCGCGGGCGGATCGACCTTCTGCAGCTGCACCTGGGTGATCTGAACGCCGGCCCCGTAATGGTCGAGAGTGCGCTGCATCAGATCCTGAACCCCGCCTTCGATCGTCTGCCGGGCGCCGGTCAGGATCGGCTGGATCTGCGAGCGGCCGATCACCTCGCGCATGGCGCTCTCGGCCACCGCCTTCACCGTGCCTTCCGGATTCTGAATGTTGAACAAATAATCGCTGACCCCGCCCGGCTTGACCAGCCAGAACACCGAGAAATCGACGTCGACGATGTTCTCGTCCCCGGTGAGCATCAGGCTTTCTTCGGGGACGTCGCGCATGGTGGTGCCGCGGCGGATATCTTCGACCAGCCGCATGCCGACGTCGATCTTGTTCACGCGCAGGGCCTTGGGGGTGAGCGCCGACTCGATCGGATACGGCAGGTGATAATTGAGTCCCGGCTGCACATCGCGGACGTATTTGCCGAACCGGAGCACGACGCCGAGTTCGTCGGGCTCGACGCGGAAGAAGCCGGAAAATCCCCATAGCGCCAGCACGGCGAGCGCGATCAGCGCAAAGCCGCGCCCGCCGAAACTCCCGCCCGGCAGCACGGTCCTGAGCTTGTCCTGGCTGCGGCGCAGCAGCTCCTCGAGGTCCGGCGGGGTGGGACCGGAGGACTGCGGTCCGGAGCCCCAGGGCCCCTTCCCGGAACCCCAGGGTCCGCCGCCCTGATTGCTCCACGGCATGAATGGCTCCAAATCGCCGGTCGAGCCGGCAGTGCGTCTCCCGTGCAGGGGTTATAGGGGACGCATTCGTCGGTTACAACGCGGCTAATCTGTGCCCAAACCCTGCTCCCGCCTAGCACGGGCAGACTTGGTTAAGCGCGGCTTTCCGTCGCGTGCCCGATTCGACGCCTGCGGTAACTGACAAACGCAAACGCCGCCTCATCATCCGGACCGGGCGCGAGCTCGATGCGTTCCGTCTCTTCCCACACCTCGCGGTCGATCGGCGGAAACATCGTCTCGCCCTGCGGCCGGATATGCACCAGGGTGAGCGCGATGCGTTCCGCCAGCGCCAAGGTCTGCGCGTAGATCTCGGCCCCGCCGACCACGGCGATTTCACCGACGCCTCGTCGCAGCGCGTCACCGCGACCGATGGCGAGGGCATTCTCGAGGTTCGGCGTGACGAGCACACCCGGCGCGGAAAAACTTCGGTCTCGCGTGATCACGATGTTGGTGCGTCCCGGCACCAATGATCACCGGCTTGCCCCAGGTGAGCGAGCGGAAGTGTTTCATGTCGGATTTGAGCCGCCACGGCAGGCCGCCGTCCCGCCCGATCACGCCGTTCTCGCCGACCGCCGCGACGATGACGATCGCGGCCGATGGCTGCACCGAATCCGCGGCGCCATCGCGCCGCGATGCATCGCTCACACCGCCACCTCGGCCCTGATGGCCGGATGCGGATCGTAGCCTTCGAGGCGAAAATCCTCGTAACGGAACGCGAACAGATCCTTGACGGCCGGGTTGATGCGCATCTTCGGCAGCGCGCGCGGCGCGCGCGAAAGCTGCAGGCGGGCCTGCTCGAGATGATTGAGATAGAGATGGGCGTCGCCCAGCGTGTGGATGAACTCGCCGGGCTGCAGATCGGTCACCTGGGCGACCATCAGCGTGAGCAGCGCGTAGGAGGCGATGTTGAACGGGACGCCGAGAAACACGTCGGCGGAGCGCTGGTAGAGCTGACAGGACAGCCGCCCGCCGGCGACATAGAACTGGAACAGGCAATGGCACGGCGGCAGCGCCATCTTCTCGACCTCGGCCGGATTCCAGGCGGTGACGATGAGACGCCGGGAATCCGGGTTCTTGCGAATGGATTCCACGACGTGGCCGATCTGGTCGATGGTGCGCCCGTCGGCCGCGGGCCACGAGCGCCACTGCTGGCCGTAAACCGGCCCGAGCTCGCCGCGCTCGTCCGCCCATTCGTCCCAGATCGAGACGCCGTGCTGCTTGAGGTACTGGATGTTGGTGTCGCCGCGCAGGAACCAGAGCAGCTCGTAGACGATGGATTTCAGGTGGACTTTCTTGGTGGTGAGCAGCGGGAAGCCCGCAGCAAGATCGAACCGCATCTGATGCCCGAACACCGAAAGCGTGCCCACCCCGGTGCGGTCGCGCTTCTCGGCGCCGTCGGCCAGAATGCGCTCCATCAGCTCATGATATTGACGCATGGCTCAAGCCTCGAGGCCCGCTGTATCTCGGCCAATCCATTATACCGGATCGCGAGATTCGCACGCGTTCTGCCGGCACACGTCCGCGCCGCCGGCCGAACCGCCTGCCTAGACGAGGCCGGCCAGGCCCAGCAAGCCCGCGCCGGCGAACATCCACAGCGGATGGATGCGGGTCGTATAGGCGAGCGCCGCGGTCGCGACCGTGACGAGCACGGCCACCCAATTGTGGTCGGCGGCGCGCGCCAGCACCATGGCGGCGGCCGCGATCAGGCCGATCGAGACCGGGACGAGGCCGGCCTGGACCAATATGCGCCAGCGCGCGTGCCGGAACCGGTTCCAGACCCGCCCGGCGAAATAGACGAACAGGCAGGGCGGCCCGCACATGGCGGCCGTGGTGACGAGCGCCCCGGCGACGCCGGCGACCTGGTAGCCGACCAGGGTGACGATGAGGATGTTGGGGCCGGGAGAGGCTTGCGAGATGGCGAACAGGTCGGCGAACTGCTGGTCGGTCATCCAGTGCGAGACCGCGACCGCGTCGCGGTGGATCTCGGGAATGACCGCATTGGCGCCCCCGAACGCCAGCATGGAGAGCACCAGGAAATGGGTTGCCAGCGTCGCCAGGATTCCGGGCTTCATCGCCGCTCCCACCAGGCCAGCGCAATGCTGAGCGGCGCAAGCCCCAGCAGCACCCACGGCAGCGGCCAGCCGATGAGGCCGATCGCCAAAAATGCGGCGAGCACGATCCCCCAGCCCCAGAAGGCACGGCTGCGGACGAGCGGCTCGGCCAGTTTGGCGGCCGTGGCGGCGATCAGCCCGCACGCCGCCGCGGCCATGCCCGCGAGGACGCGCCCGAGCGCCTCGACGTCTGCGAACCGCGCATAGAGCGCGCCGAGCAGGAGCACGATGCCGAACGGCGGGCCGACCAATCCGAAAAAACACACCAGCGCCCCGCGTATTCCACGCATGCGGGAGCCGAATACCACGGAGAAATTCACCACATTGGCCCCGGGCAGGAACTGGCAGAGCGAGAAAACTTCGCTGAACTCCGCGGCGCTCATCCAGCGCCGCTTCTCGACCACCATGCGGTAGGCCCACGGCAAGGTCCCGCCGAAGCCGGACAGCGATATCGCCAGGAATGCCAGGAAGAGTTGGGAAAGCGTCGGCGCGTCGGGTGGGGAATCGGGGACGTGCTCGGCCATCGGCGAGACATACCCCCGCCCGCGAAGCAGCAAAAGCCGAGCCTCGAGCCGTTGGGAGCTGGTGACGGCCTGGTCTAGCCGGGCTTTCCCCGCAGTTCGTATGCGCTTATATTGGGAACGTCGGCGCAAGCCGGCTATGGCGATAAATGGCCGTCGCAATAAACCCTTCGGACCCGGGGGCGGTACCCGGCGCCTCCACCCAAGCCCGGCGCGGCCGGGTTTGGGCGGGGGCGAAACAGGATCGACGAGGGCGTAAAGGGCGCGCTTTTGCTCGGCATGGTTCCGCCGTTATCGGGCCACGGCAATAGTTGCAAACGACAACTATGCTCCGGTTGCTCAGGCCGCGTAACGCGGTTTGAAAGACCGATCGAAGCCCTGACGTCTTAGCAGCGTCAGGCGGGGTCCGGGGGCACCTGGCAACAGAAGCCCCCACCCTTGCCTCGGGCAAGCTTGCGGACCGGCGCGGTCCGCTTCACTCTAGGATTCGAGCGACCCCGATTCCGCCCCCGGCGCGGAAACGAGCCTTTCATGCCGACCGACCACATCCGCTACGACCTTCTCGCGCAGGAAGCGCTGCGCGGCGTGCTGCGCCGCGTGCTCGCCGACGTGGCCAGGAACGGGCTGCCCGGCGAGCACCATTTCTATGTCACCTTCGACACCCGCGCGCCCGGCCTGAAGATCTCGGAACGGCTCAGGACCGAGCATCCGGAGGAGATGACGATCGTTCTGCAGCACCAATTCTGGGATCTGACGGTCACCGACCAGGCGTTCGAGATCGGGCTGTCGTTCAAGGGCATCCCGGAGCGACTTTCGATCCCGTTCGAGGCGGTCAAGGGCTTCTTCGATCCTTCGGTGCAGTTCGGTTTACAGTTCGCGACCCAGACGGCGAGCGAACCGGCGGCGGCGCCCGCCGAGGCCGAGGATACGAAGCGGCGGGAGTCCAAACCGGTGATCGCTCCGGCGGCCGAACCGAAGCTGGCGCTGCCGGCCCAGGCGCCCGCGGATGCCGGCGAGCCCGAGCCCCGTCCGCCTGGCCCGGGCGGCGAGGTGGTGCGGCTCGATCGCTTCCGCAAGAAGTGAGCGCGATGCGGGTTTCCGACCGCCGGCGGGATCGGCGCGCTGCGAGCGCCTCGCCTGGACCAGGCGCGAAGAGCCGCACCGAGACCGACATCTTCGGTCCGATCGCCGTGCCGGCCGATCGATACTGGGGCGCGCAGACCCAGCGTTCTCTAGAGAATTTCCCCATCGGCACCGAGCCGATGCCGCGGCCGCTGATCCATGCGTTCGGCATCATCAAGCGCGTGGCCGCCGAAGTGAACCACGAGCTCGGCCTGCTCGATGCCCGCCGCGCCCGCGCCATCGCCAAAGCTGCCCGCGAGGTGAGCGAGGGCAAGCTCGACGATCATTTCCCGCTCGTGGTCTGGCAGACCGGCTCCGGCACCCAGACCAACATGAACGTCAACGAGGTCATCGCCAATCGCGCCAACGAGCTGTTGGGCGGCGAGCTGGGCGCGAAGCGCCCGGTCCATCCCAACGATCACGTCAACATGAGCCAGTCCTCGAACGACTGCTTTCCCACCGCGATGCATATCGCGGCGGCGCAGGAGATCAGCCACCGTCTGATCCCGGCTCTCGCCCATCTTCATGCCGCGCTCGATCAGAAAGCCCAAGCGTTTGCCGAGATCGTCAAGATCGGCCGGACCCATCTGCAGGATGCCACGCCGCTCACGCTCGGCCAGGAATTTTCCGGGTACGCGGCGCAGCTGCATTCGGGGCTCGAGCGGGTGAAGCGATCGCTCGTCGAGCTCTACCCGCTGGCCCAGGGCTGGACGGCGGTCGGTACCGGACTCAATGCCAAACCGAGATTTGCGCGATTGTTCGCCGCGAAAGTGGCCGCTTTGACCAAGCTGCCGTTCGTGAGCGCGCCCAACAAGTTCGAGGCGTTGGCATCGCACGATGCCTATGCGGCCGTGCATGGCGCGATCAATTCGGTCGCGACCGGCCTGTTCAAGATCGCCAACGATATCCGCCTGCTCGCCTCCGGACCTCGCTCCGGCATCGGCGAGCTGATCCTGCCGGAGAACGAGCCCGGCTCCTCGATCATGCCCGGAAAAGTCAACCCGACCCAGTGCGAGGCATTGACCATGGTGTGCTGCCAGGTGTTCGGCAACAATGCGCTGGTCACGGTGGCGGCGAGCCAGGGGCATTTGGAGCTCAACGTATTCAAGCCGGTGCTCGCCCACGCCATGCTGCAATCGGTGCGATTGCTGAGCGATGCCGCAAGGTCGTTCACGGACCGTTGCGTGGTCGGCATCCGGGCCAGCGAACCGCGCATCCGCGAGCAGCTCGAGCGCTCCCTGATGCTGGTCACCGCGCTGACGCCGAAGATTGGTTACGACAAGGCGGCGCGGATCGCCAAAGCCGCGCACGCCAATGGAACCACGCTGCGCGAGGAGGCGATTCGGCTAGGGTTCGTGACACCCGAGGAGTTCGACAAAGCGATCGATCCTAAAAAAATGGTGCGGCCCGGATGATGCGTTCAGGCTTCGGACAATGCCCCACGCAGCAACGGCCGCGCTCGGGGCTGGCTGACTGCGACGTTTCTGCATTTGAGCGCCCGTCGCGTCTCCCCTAAAATAATACTCTGCGGATATCGTCCGGTTATGAGACATAAATAAGCGTGTCCCGAATAGCCCCTCTGCAAGCGGAACCATTGCGTGCCGGGAACCCCGACGTGGCCTCCTTTGCAGAAATTTTTTGCTGGGGAGGGAGTCCGGTTCGATCGGGCGGGCGTTGATACCTACGCCGAGCGACCAGTGTCGATCCCTTGAGCGGTGAGCGAGAACATGGGCGAGGTCGTCAGGTTGGGATTCAATCGCAAGCAGGCGGCGCGGCGTGCCAAGCAAGTACGCGCCGCGGCCAATCGCCTCGCGTTCGGACGCTCGAAGGCCGAACGCAAGCTCGTCGACGCCCGCGCCGACAAGGCCAGGCGCGAGCTCGACGCCTGCCGGATCGAAACAGGAGAGGATCAATGAAATCCCCGGTCGTCAAACGATCGATCGTGATCGCCGGGCACAAGACGAGCGTCAGCCTCGAGGACGCGTTCTGGAAGGGACTGAAAGAGATCGCGGCGGAACGGAACGTGACATTGTCCGATCTCGTCGCCACGATCGATGGAGGTCGCCGCCAGGGCAATCTGTCCTCGGCGATTCGGCTCTTCGTGCTCGACTATTATCGATCGCAGTGCGGCGGCGATCACTCCCGCTCGGAGCTGGCCACGAACGGAGCACTGCCGCAGCCGTCTCCCTCAGTTGTGGGTTCCAAATAGCCGATCCAAGATCGAGCGCTTTTGCGGCGCGGGCAAAGCCGTCCCATCGCGCGCGAGGGGACGCGCGGGCGCCGGCGCGCTCTCCTTCGGCCGCGTGGCTCGACTGGAGGCGGGGGCGGGGCCGGGGCCGGGCGCCGGCCGGATTTCGACCGGCGGCGGCAGGCTGGGCGCCCGCTCGGCGGGCGCGGCGGCTGTTTCCGGCCGGCGCGGCTTTCCGGGCAATCGGGACGGACTGGCTCCTTGCGAGGGGCCGGCTTGAACCGCGGGCTCCGGCTCAGTGCGGCCCGGGACGCTCGGCCCTTCGGCCGGAGCCTCCGCCGGGTCATGCTTATCGGCCTCGACCGCTTCCATCCGCCGGGTCTCGCGATCGAGCGAACGCAACATCAGCCAGTCCACGAAGGCCGAGACGTCGACGTTGCGTTGCGGCGCTGCCGCCGGCCCCTGCAACGCCACGAACAGGTCGGGACGCGCCGTTCCGGGCGCCCCGCCGTCCGCCGGGCCCGACAACGTGAGGCGTGCATCCAGCGCCCTGCTGGCGAGATCGAGCGTGCCGCCGAGCGTGAGGTCGGCACCCTCGCCATGGGCAATGACGTTCGAGACATGCGCTCGACCGGCCGTGATGGTCAGCGCGCCATCGGCTCGCGAAATGACGAGCTCCCCTGCCGCGAGTGCGGGGCCGACGACCTCGCTCACATTTGCGGAATTGATCGCGACGCCGCGGTCGGCGGCGCGAATGGCGGCTGCGAACGCCTGCGGATCGAGACCGGCCAATCGCGCGGATTCAATCGATACGGTTCCGGTGCCCTGGAGCGATCCGAGCAGACTCGCCGGGCTGTAGCCGGCTCCGTCCGCTTCGACCTGCAGTGTCAAGCGGCCGTTCACCGCCGGCTGGCCGGGACCCGGCACGATGGCGGACGTATCGACATTGGCGAGCGCGATCCTCGCGTGCGTGGAGAGTCCGGCCGCGTCGCGACGGAATGCGAGCTCGCCGAGCATGCGGCCTCCGCCGAGGCTCCCTTCGACGTTCTCGAAGGCGATCTCACCCGGATCGAGTCGCAGCGAACCATGCAGCCACCGGCTTCTGAATCCCGGCGCGAAGATCGCCCGCGCGGTGCCGAATTCAAGGCGGCCGGTGAGGTTGTCGAACAATCCGGCATCGAAAGGCTCCGGCGAGGCCAAGCCGTCCCGTGCCACCGCCTGGGCGGAGAGGCCGATGGCGCTCGCCAGCAAGGCGGGAACGACGATCTCTTCCGCCTCGATATGCCCGTCGATCCGCAGGGTTGCCGCAAGTCCGATCGCGAGTTGACCGCGGACGGGCGAGCCTGCGACTGAACCGACGATCTCCTCGACCTTGAGGTTGCCGGGTGAAAGCGAGAGCCGAGCCTTCAGGCTCAACGGCAGCTTTTGGCCCCAGGTGCCATGGCCCCACAGCGGTGCGGCATCCGCGGCCGAGACGGAGAGGTCGAGGCTGGCGGTCGATACGGCCGGATCCAGCAGGTGCGTCGCGCCCTTTATGCTGGCGGCGAGCCCGCTCGCCGCCAGTTGCGCGTCCACGTAGAGATCGCCGGACGGCCGCCCGCGGAGCGTGACGCGGGCGTTCCCGGGACCCTTCTCGACATTGACCCAGCGCCCGAGCCCCAACAGCCCGACGAGCTGCGTCCCGTCGTCGGCTGCGAGATTTCCGTCGAGCTTGAGTTCGAGCGCGTCAATGTCGAGCGGATTGCCGATCGCTTCCGAGACGAGATGAAGCCGCGCCGGGCCGGCCGTCCCGTCGATCGCAAGCTTGGAAGTTGCGCGCTGGCCAGCGACGACGTCCGACTCCTCCATTGTCAGAATAGCCCGGAGATCGAGCGGCGAAAGACGCGCGATGTTGGCGCGGATGGGTTCCCCGACCGTCGGACTCAGCTTCGCGGCGACGGCCGCAAGCCCCTCGAGCCCGCCCGCCTTCAGCTCCAGGGCGATGCTGCCGCGCGGCGCGCTGAGCAACGCGCGCACCCGCCCGCTGAGTTTCAGCGAGGCGCCGCCGAGGTCGCCGATCGAGAGGCGATCCAACACGAGCCCGGACGCATCGTAGCTCAGCTTCAGGCTGGCGTTCTTGGCGGCGACGCCGGCGAGGATCGCGCGATCGATATCGGCTGAGAGCAGCAACTCGCCGGGGAAATCCGGCTTCGATCCGGCAAGGATCGCAGGCGCGAGCACCGCGAGCTCGTCCAAATCGAGCTCCGCGGCCTTGAGCTCCAGCTCGAGCCGAGCCGGTTGGCGGTAGAGCGGATAGACATAGACGAGCCGGCCGCCGAACTCCTTGCGGTCGACCTCCGCCTTGAGCCGATCGATGGCGACCCGGTCGGAGCCGAGCGTGAGTTCGCCGCTGGCGCGCAGCAACCCGGCCGGCCCGCGGGCCGCGCTGGAACGGCCTTCGAGCCAGGCCAGCAGCGCCCTGGGATCGCTCGCCTCGATGCTGGCCGGACCATGAAAGTTCACCCCCTGGTCGGCGAAACCGAGCCGGCCGCTCACGCGCGCCGACGTGAATCCGGGTGCGCGGAACTCGAAATGCTCGAGATCCCAGCCCTTGGCGTCGGATGTGAGGTCTCCGCGCACGTCGCGCAGGGGACTGCCGGCGAGCGTCACGCTGTCAATGCCGATTCCGACCCTCCCGGGGATCGGCAACTTGAGCGGGCCCGTGAAGAGCTCGGCCAATTCCTGCACGGCGGCCAAGGGCGGACGGCGTGCCGATTCCGGCAGCGCCAGCAGGGCGTCGAGATCGAGCTGTCGCCCGGAAAGGACGGCGTCATAGCGCGGATCCTGGCCGAACCTGAGATTCGCCGCGCCGCTCAATCGGATCGCGCGCTCGTCGGGCCCGTATTGAAATTCGGCCTTGTCGAACAGGGCGTTCGCAGCCGTGGCCTTGACATGCCCGTCGCCCCGCCAGGGAACGAGCGCCACGCCGTGTCCCGTCGCGTCGACCACTCCGGCGGACCGGGCCAGCTTGAGCGCACCTTCGAACTCGGGCGCCGCGTTCGCGAAATGCACCATGCCGTCGGCTTCCGCCGACCACGGCCGGTCCCGGGGGTTGACCTCGACATGCAGCTTTATGGCTTCGTCTTCGAGCCTGCCGGCCGAGAGCACATATCGGTAGCTCTCGCCATCGGCCTCGAAGCTTCCCTCCCCCTTTGCGGGACCGAGCAGCGAGCGAAACTCCCCCGCGAACGACAGCCGGTCGACCACGAGCCGCCCGCCACTTGCCGCGTCACTCAGCACGATGCGGCCGCCCTCGATCACGAGGCGATCGATCGAGAGCTGATCCGGAGCAAGCTCGGCGGAGTTTTTTGGCCAATCGATCGCCCCGTCCCGATCGAGCCCGACACGGAGTTCCGGTCCTAGGAGGCGCAGCTCCGAGGCCCGCCAATGGGCGCGCAGCAAGGGACCGAGCCCGAACTCGATCGACAGCTCGCGGGCGCGCACATGCGGCACGTCGGCGCCCGCGCCCGCGCCGGCCTCGACGTCTTTGAGCACCAGCGAGGGTGTCGGCAAAAGCCGCGCGTCGATGGCGCCGGTCACCCGCACCGGCATGCCGGTGAGCCGGCTCGCCTCGGCCTCGAAGGTCGAGCGGTACTGGTTCCAATCGACGAAATGCGGCCCGACCAGCGCCGCGAGGAGCGCCAGGATGATGGCAAT
>VAZU01000198.1:5846-9163 GCA_005884745.1 Alphaproteobacteria bacterium | reverse complement strand
ACGCGTCTCTGCTATAGGGGGCTCGCCACCACGGAGCGTCCATCCGTGCGGAGAGAAAGCCACCATGTCCGTTGACGCCGCGACCGTCCGCCGCATCGCGCATCTCGCCCGCATCGCGGTCGCCGACGAAGAAGTCGAGCACTTGCAGGCCGAGCTCAACGCGATCCTCGCGTTCGTCGAGCAGCTCTCCGAGGTCGACGTGAGCGGCGTCGAACCCATGACCTCGGTGACGCCGATGGCGATGAAGAAGCGCCCCGACGTGGTGACCGAAGGCGGAGATCCCGCGATCATTCTCCAGAACGCGCCGGCGGCCGAGGATCAGTTCTTCCTGGTTCCGAAAGTGGTGGAATGAGGTGCTCTTCGCCTCGTTCCGCCATCCTCGCACGCGCGTAGCGAGACCCGAGGATCTCGGTCGTCACGCTTGAAGGACCGGTGGAAGCCCGGTGACCGAATCGATTGCAACATGACCGATCTCACTACCCTCACCCTTGCCGAGGCGCGCGCGGCGCTTGCGAACAAGGAATTCACCGCAGTCGAGCTTGCCGATGCGCATCTCTCGGCAATCGAGCGGGCGCGCGCGCTCAATGCCTTCGTGGTGGAAACGCCGGACAAGGCCCGCGCCATGGCGAAAGCGGCGGACGTGCGGATCGGAAAGCGCGAGGCGCGACCGCTGGAGGGGATCCCGATCGCCGTGAAAGACCTGTTCTGCACGGCGGGCGTTGCGACCAGCGCCGGCAGCCACATCCTGGATCGGTTCGTGCCGCCCTACGAGTCCACCGTCACCGCCAATCTCTGGCGCGACGGGGCGGTTCTGATCGGCAAGACCAATAACGACGAGTTCGCGATGGGCTCGTCGAACGAGACTTCCTACCACGGGCCGGTGATCTCGCCCTGGCGCCGCCGGGGAGCCAATATCCAGCTCGTGCCGGGCGGCTCCTCCGGCGGCTCGGCCGCGGCAGTCGCTGCCTGCTTGGCGCCCGGTGCGACCGGCACCGATACGGGAGGCTCGATTCGCCAGCCGGCGGCATTCACCGGCATCGTCGGCCTGAAACCCACCTACGGTCGCTGCTCGCGATGGGGCATCGTGGCGTTCGCGTCCTCGCTCGACCAGGCCGGTCCCTTCGCGCGCAGCGTGCGCGATGCCGCGATCCTCTTGGCCTCGATGGCAGGCGAAGATCCCAAGGACACCACCTCGGTCGAGCGGCCGGTGCCCGATTATGAACAGGCGATCGGCCGTTCCGTCCGCGACATGCGCATCGGCATCCCCAAGGAATATCGGGTGGACGGCATGCCGGCGGAGATCGAGGCGCTGTGGGCGAACGGCGCCGATTGGCTCAAAGCCGCGGGCGCCGAGATCGTCGAAGTGTCGCTGCCGCATACGAAATATGCGCTGCCCGCCTATTACATCGTCGCGCCCGCCGAAGCCTCCTCGAACCTCGCCCGCTATGACGGCGTTCGCTACGGGCTGCGAGTTCCCGGCGCGGACGTGACGGAGATGTACGAAAAAACCCGCGCGGCCGGCTTCGGCAAGGAAGTCCGCAGGCGGATCATGATCGGCACCTATGTGCTCTCCGCCGGCTATTACGACGCCTATTATCTGCGGGCGCAAAAAGTCCGCACCCTCATCAAGCGGGATTTCGAGACGAATTTCGAGTCGGGGATCCACGCGATGCTGACCCCGACGACGCCGTCCGCCGCATTCGGCGTCGGCGAGAAGTCTTCCGGCGATCCGGTCGAGATGTATTTGAACGACGTGTTCACCGTCACGGTGAACATGGCGGGTCTGCCCGGCATCTCGGTTCCGGCCGGGCTCGACCGCAATGGGCTGCCGCTCGGACTGCAGCTGATCGGCCGGCCGTTCGATGAGGAGAGCCTGTTTTCGCTCGGGCACGTGCTCGAGCGGGCGGCGGGACGATTCTCGCCGGAAAGGTGGTGGTAGTTCCGCGCCCAGAGGGCTTGACATGTACTGAATATGTACTACATTTATGTACAAATGTGCCTTGCCGCTGGGACCGAAGCCATGGGTAAATACTCGGCACTTGGTGATTATCTGCGTGCTCAGACGCGGAGCGAAGTCCCGATGACGTTCGCGCAAATCGAACGGGTGATCGGAGCGAAGCTTCCCAAGTCCCACAAGTATCGCGCATGGTGGAGCAACAATGCCTTCAATAGCGTGATGACGAAGACGTGGCTCGAGGCAGGGTATCGCACCGAGCGCGTCGACATGGCTGGTCGCAAGCTGGTGTTTCGGCGCGTGACCCCGTCGCCGCAACCTTCCGGTTTCTCTGACGCGGCGGACATCGGAACGCCGCTTGCTGGCAGCGCCGGACCGACCTCGTCTCGGCATCCCTTGTTCGGACTTTTGCAAGGCTTGATGCGGATTCCGCCGGGGACGGACCTGACGCAGCCGGCGGACCCGGAATGGGGCAAGGATGTCTGAAGCGAATGCACCGCTGCTTCTCGACACCTGCGCACTGATCTGGATCGCCGAGGACGCCTTGATTTCCGAACCGGCAGCGGAGGCTTTGAACAGCTCATACCGCACGGGACGGCCGGTCTATGTTTCGCCCATCTCTGCGTGGGAGGTCGGAATGTTGATCTCCCGCGGGCGGCTCGCCTGCCTGATCAAGCCGCAGCTTTGGTTCCGGCGCCTGCTCGATGCTCCGAGCTTACGGCTTGCCGAGATGTCGACGGATCTGTTGATCACCTCGTCGTTTCTTCCGGGAACGCCGCCGCGGGATCCTGCAGATCGCATCATTGCGGCGACGGTGCGCGAGTTCGGGTATAGGCTCATGACACGCGATCGATTGCTCTTGGATTATGCCGAGCAGGGGCATATCCAAGCGTTGATCTGTTGAGTAGCGCGCGATCGATGACCCCCGATTCCTTCAAGCGCACGACCGGTGAGGCCGCGCCGCCCAGCGAGCTTTCGCCGGCGCTCCAGGCCTTGTGGTGGGCCGCGAAGGGCGATTGGAACCGCGCCCACGTGCTGGTGCAGGACGACCCGAGCCGCGAGGGCGCGTGGGTCCACGCCTATCTGCATCGGGTCGAGGGCGATCTCGGCAACGCCGCTTATTGGTACCGAAAGGCGGGGCGTCCCGAGGCGTCCGATCCGCTCGAGGTGGAGTGGGGGGCGATCGCGGCGGCATTGTTGCCGGCGACAACATCGACGAGGACGGGACGAGGCGCCGAATGAGCGTTGCGGAAAAACCGACCAAGCTGCTCAAGGGCACGACCGGCGATTGGCAAGTCGTCGTCGGCATGGAGGTGCACGCGCAGGTCACCTCGAACGCCAAGCTGTTCTCCGGGGCTTCGAC
>VAZU01000198.1:386-5717 GCA_005884745.1 Alphaproteobacteria bacterium | reverse complement strand
AAAACTATTTTTATCCCGATCTGCCGCAGGGCTATCAGATCAGCCAATACAAGTCCCCGCTCGTGGCCGAGGGTGAGGTGGTCGTCGACATGCCCGACGGCGAAGCCGTTACCGTCGGCATCGAGCGGCTGCATCTCGAGCAGGATGCCGGCAAGTCGCTGCACGAGCAGCATGCCTCCATGTCGCTGGTCGATCTCAACCGCTGCGGCGTCGGGCTCATGGAGATCGTCTCCAAGCCGGACCTGCGCTCGGCCGAGGAAGCGCGGGCCTATCTCGCCAAGCTGCGCACGATCCTGCGCTATCTGGGAACCTGCGACGGCGACATGGAGAAGGGCAGCCTGCGCGCCGACGTGAACGTGTCGGTGCGGCGTCCGGGCGAGCCGCTCGGCACGCGCTGCGAAATCAAGAACGTCAATTCGATCCGTTTCGTCGGCCAGGCGATCGAATATGAAGCGCGCCGGCAGATCGCAATCCTCGAGGATGGCGGCAGCATCGAGCAGGAGACGCGGCTGTTCGACCCCGGCAAAGGCGAGACCCGTTCGATGCGCAACAAGGAGGAAGCGCACGATTACCGCTATTTCCCGGATCCCGACCTGCTGCCGCTCGAGCTCACCGCGGAGTACGTCGAGGCGCTCGCCGGCGACCTGCCGGAGCTTCCGGACGCGAAGAAGGCGCGCTTCACCCATGACTATGGACTCTCCGCCTACGACGCCGGAGTCCTGGTCGGCGAGCGGGCGACGGCGGATTTCTACGAAGCCGTTGCCAGGGACCGGGATGCCAAGAGCGCCGCGAACTGGGTGATCAACGAGCTGTTCGGGCGCCTCAACAAGGAAGGCAAGGGGATCGAGCAATCTCCGATCTCGGCCGACCAGCTCGGCGGCATTCTCGACCTGATCGCGGAGCGGGTGATCTCCGGAAAACTTGCCAAGGACCTGTTCGAGATCGTCTGGAGCGAGGGCGGCGATCCGCGGGATATCGTCGAAACGCGTGGCCTGAAGCAGGTCACGGATGTGAGCGCGATCGAAAAGATCATCGACGAGATCATCGCCGCGAACCCCGACAAGGTCGTCCAGGCGAAGGCCAAGCCGACGCTGATCGGGTGGTTCGTCGGCCAGGTGATGCGAGCATCGGCGGGAAAAGCCGATCCCCATGCCGTCAACGCGCTGCTCAAGCGCAAGCTCGGCATCTGAGCGCGATTGGTCGGCGCGTCCACGGCGTGGTGCGCAAGTCCGCGCGCCGACGATGGCGTCGCGTCGCGCCGCGAGCGCCGGCGCTCGATGGGTTGCGCTCCGGTTCGTGCGCGGCGAATCAGTGGCGCGATTCGGCGCGCTCGATCGGAATTTTCCGGCGGGCGCGGCTCGCAGGCCGCCCGGAGCGAAATTTTTTTGGGGGCGAAGAATCGTCCGACCGCGGCGCCTGCAGGTCATCGCGGGGTCGTTGCGGATCGACGCGCAGCGGTTCGGACACACGCGACGCGAACCCGTGCGCATGCCGGAAACCATTGTGCCACAGGGTTTTTCGTGGGTCGGTGAAATTTCCGCGCGCGCTGCGCGCACATCGGCAGGAAGCATCGTCGCACGTGGCGAGCGCGGAGACGCCCGCACGGCGATGGCGGCGGCGGCTTCCGCCGTCCACAATTTGTTAAGCGGAGTCGCTGTTTTTCTCATTGTGCTGTAGTAATCGGAGTGCAGTGCATGTCGATTCGCGACTGCACTGTTCCGAAATCGCCATCTCTTATGGCTAGGAGGGCAGTTATGGCGAAGAGAGCCAAATCGAAGACGAAGTCCGCGGCGAAGAAGACTGCGAAGAAGACCAAGCGCAAAACCACGCGCAGGAAGAAGTAGCCTCCGCCGCGTCCACGCGATCGGCAAGTTGCCTCGCGTGGCGTCGCATCTGTCGGCGGGCTCCCATGCCAGCATGCGCAACGCTGCTGCGGGACCCGCCGACAAAGTCGACGACGGAGGGCGTCGGCGACAGCCGGCGCCCTCGGCTCCCGCCGAAGGCGGTTTTCATATAGGCAGTCAATTAAGCCCGACCTGCCGTTGGGTCGTTGCGCGCCATACCGGACATCGTCGATCCTTTTTGCGTTCGCCGGATGGGCCCGCGCGGTGACGGCGCCGCTCGTCGTATTCTTTCTCGACCGACCCCGAGTTCGCGAACGCCCCTAGGCATTGCGGGCGGTCCGCATCGTGCCGGAAATTGCCGAGCTTGGAGCCTGGGATCCGGGTTCGAGCCGCACGATCGGCCGCAAATCCGATAGACGATCTGCAGCCGAACCGTGCGCGGCGACCGCATGGCGTCGATCGCCGCTTCTATTGCGGCAAGGTCGAAGGCAGCCTACCTGAAGCTTTGGCCGCAACGTTTCGGCGGTTCGCTCACGGGGTGATGCATGGCACAAGCTCAGTTGAGGCCGATCGCGCTCTACTATTGGCCGACGCCGAACGGCTGGAAAATCTCGATCATGCTCGAGGAGTGTGGACTGCCGTACGTCGTGCGCCCGGTCAACATCGGCCAGGGCGACCAGTTCAAGCCGGAATTTCTGGCAATCTCGCCGAACAACCGCATGCCGGCGATCGTCGATCCGGACGGTCCCGGCGGAAAGCCGATTTCGGTGTTCGAGTCCGGCGCCATTTTGCAATACCTCGGCCGCAAGACCGGGAAGTTCTATCCCGCCGACGAGCGGGCTCGCGTAGCGGTCGACGAATGGCTGTTTTGGCAAGTGGGCAACCTCGGCCCGATGGCTGGGCAGGCCCATCATTTCCGCATCTATGCACCCGAGAAAATTCCGTATGCCGTCGATCGCTATACCAACGAGTGCAATCGACTCTACGGGGTGATGAACAAGCGGCTTGCGGCGCATCCCTATCTGGCCGGCGCGGAATATACGATCGCCGATATGGCCGCCGTCGGCTGGACTACGCGATGGGAGCGCCAGGGCCAGGATCCCGGTCAGTTCCCTCATGTGAAGCGCTGGCTCGAAACGCTGCAGGCGCGACCGGCGGTCCAGAGGGGTCTCGCGCTCGCCGTCGACGACGCCAAGAAGGTCGACATGAAAGACCCGAAGGTCTGGAACCTGTTGTTCAATCAACGAGCGCGGTGAGCGTCGAGTTGCCGGCGGAGCGCGGACCGCGACTTGCGAGAGCGTGGCGCTCGCGATCGCCGTGCGCGAGATCACAAACATTCAAGGCTGCGCGCGGTTCGAACCGTGGTTATCGCAACGCCAATCGTCACGGTTTCCACCTGGTAATTTCCGCCTGAGAATCCGCGTATTTTCGCGGTTCTGCCGGTTAATGCCGGCTTGCGCGTTCGGTCGCGTTCCCGCCCGTTCAGACTTCATTCATCGCGCCCTTTAAGCCGTCCTTGAAATTCGCGGGCAATGATCGGCGCGCTCGAGCGGGGAAATTGAGCTCGAGCTTGGGACCCGTGACGGCGAAAAAAGGGCCGCACGAGCAGGGGAGGCCAGCATGGCTCGCTATGAACTCGCCGAAGTCGAAGCTGCGTCGCTCGGACCGGCGTATGCCTCCGGCGACGTCCTGTTCGAGTTGGGAATAAAATATTCGACCGGACGCTCGGTGCCCGCCGATCTCGTTTCCGCACACAAGTGGTTCAACCTGGCCGCGATGCGCGGCAAGAGCGGAGCAATCGGCTATCGGCGCGAGATTGCGGCGGAGATGTCGGAAGCGGAGATCGCGGTGGCACAGCGCGCCGCCCGCGATTGGCTGGCGCGGCATTGAGCGGCGGCAGCGGCGGCGACGTTTTTCTGCCGGCCAAGCTGCACTCCAGCCCGCGTCATATTCAAAAGCCGCGGAACTGGCTGTCGTAGACGGCGCAAACGTGATCGCGCCGCCGCGTCAGGCGCGCGACTTCGCTCGAGAGTCCGAGGCGCCTCGCCGCGTCGATCGCCCGCTGAAAATTCAGGCGCGCATTATCGTAATCGTCCTTGACGCTGCGCAGCGGCGGCACATCGTACATCGCCGCATAGGCTTGCTCGGCCAGCAATTCGAGGCGCGCGAGCTCGCCGGTATCGCCTTTGGGCTCGCCCCCGTGCGACACCGGTCGGGGCGGACGGCGGCGCCACCATGCGCGAAAGTTCATCAATGGCTCCTGAGCTCGCCAACGGGAGCCCGACATTGGGGCACCCTGACATGGAGGCGAGGGCTCGCATTGAAGGACCGCAGGGCGCCGAGATGGCGAGGCCGCCCAGTGGGCGGCCTGCCGATCAGCTTGCCTTGCCGAGGCCGGTCTGCGGATCAGGCTCCGGCGCTTCCAGCATGTCGCGGTATTCGTTCGCCATGCTCATGAGCTGGCGGCAGATCTCGGGGTCGGTGCACTCCTGTGCGAGCCGCAAAAACCGATCTGCCTGTTTTCGCAGGAATTCGGTGCGTTCCATGGCCTCCTCTGCCTGGCGCGAATACTCCCCTTGCGACTGTCATTGGTCTGATTTCCGGCCGATTTGAGGCAGTTGCCCCGATTCGTCGATGCAATCCCGCAGGACGCACAAAAAAGGCCCCGCGGCGATGAGCGGCGGGGCCTCAGTGTCGAAAGCCGGACGCTGGGGAAGGGGGGCTGAGGGCGCCCGGCAAAAGATCAATCCCGCGGCGGTCCCCCGGTTCCGGAACTGGTCAAGAATTTTTTTCGCGGGGCATCGGAGACGTTGGGGCAGGCAAGGTGAGAGCGGCAGACCCTGCTTTCGAAGGTGCTGCGCGCGGCGTCTTGCCTGGCATATAGGGCTTCCATGTTGATCCTCATGCAGCCGCGCATAGATTTGGCCCATGTGCGGCCGGATCATCCAGTCGAGCGAGCCCCTGCGCCTTGCGATCGTCGAGGGGCTGCACACGCCGTCCCGCGTTTCCAGGCTGAAACCCCGCTATAACGGGGCACCCAGCCAGGAATTGCTGGTGATCCGGGAAAATCATGAGACCCGACAGCGCTCGCTCGACCTGCTGCGCTGGGGCCTCATCCCGCACGGCTGCGGGGACGAGGCCGGCGGCCGCAAGCCGATCAATGCCAAGGCGGAGACGGTGGCGAGGCTGCCGACGTTCCGGGACGCCTACGCCCGGCGGCGCTGTGTCGTTCCGGTCGACGGGTTCTTCGAATGGCACTCGAAGGAGGGCGGCAGGAGCCGGCGGCCCTATGCGGTCGCCATGCGGGACGGATCGCCGTTCGGCATCGGCGGGCTATGGGAGAACTGGAAGTCACCGGTGACGGGGCAATGGGTCCGCACCTTCTGCATCATCACGACGCCGGCGAACGTGATGGTGAGCCGCATTCACGACCGCATGCCGCTGATCTTGGCGCGCGCCGATCTCGACCGCTGGCTCGGGCCGGAGC
>VAZU01000198.1:0-377 GCA_005884745.1 Alphaproteobacteria bacterium | reverse complement strand
ACCCGCGTGAACTCGCCCGACAACGACGATCCCTCGATCCTGGAGCCCGCCGCGGAAAAAGCCGGGGCGTAGCCCGGACCGAGCGCCCGCGCTGCGGGCGCGCTAGCCCACGGCCGCTGCGGTTGCGGCCGTCGGCGCGATCTCGGGCGGCGCAATGCCGTCGAGCGCCTTGCCCCGCGTTTCCGGCAGCAAGGCTGCGGCGACGACTACGAGACCGTAGGCGATGCCGGCATCGATGCCGATCGCGGTGCCGAGCGAGACGAAGCCGCTCATATAGCCGATCAGGACCGGCAGGATCGCCGAGAGAATGCGGCCGAAATTGTAGCAGAAACCGACCCCGCTCCCGCGAACGCCGGCCGGATAGAGTTCGTTGAACA
>VAZU01000191.1 GCA_005884745.1 Alphaproteobacteria bacterium | reverse complement strand
GCAAGGAACAGGAGAGGGCGTTGAGCGCCGACCCATATCAGCTATTGGGAGTGAAACGGGAGGCGTCGCAGGAGGAGATACAAAAAGCGTACCGCAAGCTGGCCAAGAAGCTGCACCCGGACCTCAATCCCGGCAACAAGAAGGCCGAGGAAACATTCAAGGAGGTCTCGGCCGCTTACGATCTCTTGAGCGATGCGGACAAGCGCGCCCGTTTCGATCGCGGCGAGATCGATGCCTCGGGCGCCGAACGCCCCCGCCAGCGCTACTATCGGGACTTCGCGGAGGGGGACGGAGCCCATGTCTATACCAGCGACGCGGGCTTCGCCGACATGGACGGGATGGACGACATCCTGTCGGGGATCTTCGGCGAGCGCGGCCGCCGCGCCGGCGCATTGCGCAGGCGCGGAGGCGACGTTCACTATCGCCTCGAAGTGGATTTTCTCGGCGCGATCAACGGCGCGAGCCGTCGCGTGACGCTGCCGGACGAATCCGTGCTGGATGTCACTATTCCTGCCGGGACCGGCGATCGGCAGATATTGCGCCTGCGCGGCAAGGGTAGACCGGGTCTCAACGGCGGACCGCCCGGCGATGCCCTGGTCGAGATCGCGGTGCGCCCGCATGCCTATTTCAAACGAGAGGGCGACAACATCCATCTCGACCTCCCGGTCTCTCTTACCGAAACGGTGCTCGGGGCCAAGATCAAGGTGCCGACGCCGACCGGCCCGGTGACCATGACGGTGCCGAAGGATTCCAACACCGGAACCGTGCTTCGGCTGCGCGGCAAAGGCGCCCCCCGGAGCACAGGCGGCAGGGGCGACGAATATGTCACCCTCAAGGTCGTGCTGCCGGAGAAGCATGATCCCGAGCTCACAAGCTTCGTCAGCGGATGGTCGAACAAGGCCTACAATCCTCGCCGCGCGATGGAGGCATGAATGATCGACACGAACGAGTTCCTGATCCACGCGCGCGTGAATGCCGAGATGCTCGAGGCGTGGATCGAAGCGGGCTGGCTGGTGCCGCGCCGGGACGCCGACGATCAGCGGTTTTCCGATGTCGACCTGGCGCGAGCGCTTCTGATCCGCGATCTGCAGCAGGACATGGGGGTGAACGAGGAGGGTGTGTCCGTAGTCCTCGACTTGATCGACCAGATTCACGGTTTGCGGCGGACCCTGCGTGAGCTGCTCGCGGCGGTTTGCGAGGAGCCGGAGACACGGAATCGGATCGTCACAAGTATCCGCGAACGGCGGTCTTGAGCCGGACCGGCGACCTGCGGCATCCCTTTCCGATGCCGCGGGCCGCGGAGAGTGGCCGCTATCCGCATCGCCTATCTCATGATCACGTCGCAGGAAAGGCCCACGCGCCATAGCCGACGACGCGATCCCGGTCGCCCGCAGTATCTCCCGAGTTGCACAACGCCAGCCGGCGCGCGATGAGCCCGCGCCGCCCGGCTTCCACGAGCAGGCCGGCGACAGGCAGGAACCCGCAGGCACGCGCCGGGCTCAGAGCCGCCCAGTCCCCGCGCTCGATGGCGGCGGCGGTCTCGGCGTCGAGCCGCCGCGCCTCGCCGTAGGGGTGATAATGCGACAGGTCCGAGCTCACCACGAGGAGCGTCTCCGGGCCGCCCCAGAGCCGGGCGAGAACTTCGGCTACCTGTTTGGGCGTCGCATCGCCGACCACGAGCGGCACCAGGGCGAAGGAAGCCAGCACCGACTGCAGGAACGGAAGCTCGACTTCGAGCGCATGCTCCGGCGCATGCGGGACATCGGTCTCGCTCACGCACGGCAGATCGGCGATGGCCGCCAGCGCCTCCTGGTCCACCGGGACGCGGCCGAGCGGGGTCTCGAAAGCGCTCGCGGTCGGTGCCGCGACGCCCCGCAGCCGCACGTAGTGCGCCGGCCCGATCAGCACCACGCGCTCGATCGTCTGCGCTTGGCTTCGGAGCGCGGCGAACGCGGTCGCCGCTACTCGGCCGGAATAGACGTAGCCGGCGTGCGGCGCGATCAGCGCCTTAGGCGCGCCGGAATGCCCGGGCGCGTCGGCCAGGAGCGCGCCGACCTCCGCCCGAAGCCGCCCCGGATCCCCGGGATAGAACGAGCCCGCCACGGCCGCGGGCCGTACCTCGGGCGTTTGCGTTGTCGTTCGCATTGCTTCGCTGCCATGCCATGCCCAGATATATCGAGTATAATCCCCAGCTCACGTGGGTCGTTTCAGGATGGATCGATTCCTTGCCGGCGCCCCGGGCCGCTATTGGCACAAGCTCGAGGACGGCCGCATCCAGTGCGATCTCTGCCCGCGCTATTGCCGGCTCCATGACGGCCAGCGCGGGCTGTGCTACGTGCGCGCCCGCCATGATGACTCGATGGTGCTCACGACCTACGGGCGCTCCTCCGGGTTCTGCATCGATCCGATCGAGAAGAAGCCGCTCAACCATTTCCTACCCGGCACGCCGGTGCTGTCGTTCGGCACCGCCGGCTGCAATCTCACCTGCAAGTTCTGCCAGAACTGGGACATCTCCAAGGCGCGCGACTTCGACCGGCTGCAGAACCAGGCTTCTCCCGAGGCCATCGCGCAAGCCGCGGTCGCGTGCGGCTCGCGCTCCGTCGCCTTCACCTACAACGATCCGGTGATCTTCCTCGAATACGCGGTCGATGTCGCGCAGGCCTGCCGCGAGCGCGGGGTGAAAACGGTCGCGGTGAGCGCCGGCTACATCTGCCCGGAGCCGCGGGTCGAACTCTTTCGGCACATGGATGCCGCGAACATCGATCTGAAGGGTTTCACCGAGAGCTTCTACAAGAACCTGTGCTCGGCACGGCTCGGCCCCGTGCTCGACACGCTGGAATATCTCGAGCACGAAACCGACGTCTGGTTCGAGATCACCACGCTGCTCGTCCCGGGCGAGAACGATTCGCCGGCCGAAGTCGAGGCCTTGAGCCGCTGGGTGATGGAGCACCTGGGCCCGGACGTGCCGTTGCATTTCACCGCGTTCCACCCCGACTGGAAGATGCTGGACAAGCCGGCGACGCCGCCCGCGACGCTGCGCCAGGCGCGGCGCATCGCCTGCGAAATCGGGCTGCGCTACGTGTTCACGGGCAATATTCACGATCCCGCGGGCCAGAGCACCTATTGTCATCGCTGCCGCGAGCTGCTGATCGGCCGGGATTGGTACGACTTGACGGCGTGGAATCTCGATAGCGCCGGCCGCTGCGGCCATTGCGGCGCTGCATGCGCCGGCGTGTTCCAGGACAGGCCCGGCAATTGGGGCCGGCGGCGGCAGCCCATCACGGTCCCGGCAGGCGAGGTGCGGATGCCGACTTGAGATGATACGATGCCGAAACGGCTTCGACGAACGAAGAAGGTCAGCCATGCCCCGTCCCTACCTCCCTCACGGCGTCATTCCGGCAGTGCTGCTGCCGTTCGACAATGATCTCGCCATCGACGAGGCGGCCTTGCGCAAGCATCTGCGCGAGGTCGCGGCGACCGACGGCATCTCGGCCATCACCGTCAACGCGCATTCCACCGAAGTCGCCTCGTGCACGTTCGACGAGCAGCGCAGGGTGCTCGAGATCGCCCGGGACGAGATCGGCGCGCGGCTGCCGCTCGTCAACGGCATCTGGGCCGACGGCAGCCTCGAAGCGGCGCGGATCGCCCGCATGGCGAGCGCGGGCGGCGCCGCCGCGCTGCTGGTGTTCCCGCCCGGGCCGTTCACGCTCGGGCAGTCGCCGCAGATGGCGCTCGCGCATTTCTCACGCATCGCGGAAGCGAGCGATCTGCCGATCATCGTCTTCCAGTATCCGATCGCAAGCGGCCAGGGATATCCGCCGGACACGCTGCTGCGGATGTGCGAGGAGATCCCGAACATCCGCGCCATCAAGGATTGGTGCGGCAACCTGCAGCAGCACGAGTGGCACGTGCGCACGCTGCAAGGCCTGCCGCGCCCGGTCAACGTGCTCTCGACCCACAGCGCCTGGCTCCTGAGCTCGCTGGTGCTCGGCTGCAATGGCCTGCTCTCCGGCAGCGGCAGCGTGATCCCCGATCTACAGTCGGCGCTGTTCCGCGCCGTCCGCGGCAACGACCTGGCGGAAGCGCGGCGCATCAACGAGCGCATCTACCCGCTTGCCCGGGTGTTCTATTCGGAACCATGGTCCGACATGCACAACCGCATGAAGGAGGCGCTGGTGCTGCTCGGCCGCCAGAAGCGCGCCGTGGTGCGGCCGCCGCTCGCCAAGCTCGGCGACGCCGAGATCGAGCGCATCCGCCAGGCGCTGCTCGATTCTGGCCTGCTGCGCCGGGAACCCGGCCGCGACGCGGCCTGAATGCCTACACCGGCCCGCTGCTTGAATATGCCGATGAAATCGCGTTTGCT
>VAZU01000071.1 GCA_005884745.1 Alphaproteobacteria bacterium | reverse complement strand
GTGGTGATCAAGCGCAATGGCCGGCGCGTGCCGTTCGACCGCGACAAGCTGATGCGCTCGGTTCAGATCGCGCTGCGCAAGCGGCCGGTCGATCCCGAGCGCGTCGAGCAGATGGTCTCGAAAATCGTCCGCGAGCTGGAAAGCCTCGGCGAAAACGAGGTGAGCTCGGAGACGATCGGCGAGACCGTGATGGAGCATCTGCGCGGGCTCGACGATGTCGCCTATGTGCGGTTTGCCTCCGTCTACCGCAACTTCCGCGAACCCAAGGATTTCCAGGCGGTGCTGGGAGAGCTGAGCGCCGACGAGCAGGTCCGGGCGCCCGCGCACGAGCACAAATGAGTGCCGCCGCCCAGGCGATGCTTTCCGATTTCGCCGAGGACGCGCGGTTCATGAGCTCGGCGCTGGCGCTGGGGCGCCGCGGGCTCGGCAACGTCTGGCCCAATCCCGCCGTCGGAGCGATCATCGTGCGGCATGGCCCGAGCGGGCCGCTCGTCGTCGGACGGGGCTGGACCCAGTCCGGCGGGCGGCCTCACGCCGAACCCGAGGCGCTGGCGCGCGCGGGCGCCTTGGCGCGGGGCGCCACGCTCTATGTCACGCTCGAGCCGTGCTCCCACCACGGCAAGAGCCCGCCTTGCGCCGACGCGATCGTCGCCGCGGGGATTTCGACGGTGGTCTCGGCCCTCGAGGATCCGAATCCGGAGGTTGCCGGCAGGGGGCATGCGCGTCTCGAGGCTGCCGGCGTTGCCGTGAGGACCGGGACCGGCGCGGCCGAAGCCGCGCAGGCCCATGCGGGCCACATCCGCCGCATGCGCGAGCAGAGACCCGAGGTCACGCTCAAGCTCGCGATCTCCGCGGACGGCAAGGCCGGCCTTGCGGGGCGGCGGCCGGCCGCCATCACCGGGGAGCGCGCCCGCGACCGCGTGCATCTCCTGCGCGCGATGAACGACGCCATCGTGGTGGGGATCGGAACCGTGCTCGCCGATGATCCTTTGCTCACCTGCCGGCTGCCCGGAATGGCCGCCCGCTCGCCGGTGCGCGTCGTGTTCGACGCTTCCTTGCGGCTACCTCTCGGTGGCCGCTTGGTTGCGAGCACCAAGGAAGCGCCGCTGTGGGTACTTACGGCTGCTTCCGCGCCTCCCGGCCGGGAAGATGCGCTGCGCGCCCGCGGAGTCGAAGTGATGCAGGTCGAGATCTCGGCGCCCGGCCGGCTCGATCTAGGCGCGGCCTTGCGGCTCCTCGCCGCCGGAGGCATCACCCGGCTCCTGGTCGAGGGCGGCCCGATCCTCGCCGCCGCGATGATTGCCAGCGATCTCGTGGACGAAGTCGCGTTGTTCCAGGCGAGCGCGAGCATCGGCCCCGAGGGCATCGACGCGCTCGAAGGAATGCCGATATCCGTCCTGGCGCGCTCGCAGCGATTCAAGTCGATCGGCGTCGAATGCCTCGGACCCGACCGCTTGGAAAAGTTTGTGCGGGCCTGACCTTTGTTCACCGGCATCGTCACCGATATCGGCGAAGTGCTCGCCGTCACGCCGCGCGCCGAAGGGCTGCGCCGGGTGACGATCGGCTGCGCCTACGATCGCGCCTCGATCGCGCTCGGGGCGTCGATCGCCTGTGCGGGCATCTGCCTGACCGCGGTGGAAGTCGGGGTGCGGGATGGCCGCACCTGGTTCGCGCTGGACGCCGCGGCAGAGACGCTCGCCGTCACCACGGCCGGAAACTGGCGCGAGGGCACGCGGATCAATCTGGAGCGCGCGCTGAGAATGGGAGATGAGCTGGGCGGTCATCTCGTCAGCGGCCATGTCGACGGCATTGCCGAGGTGCTCGCGCGCGAAGATCTGCCCGACATGGCCCGGTTCACGCTGGCCACGCCGGCGGCATTGGCGCGGTTCATCGCGCCCAAGGGCTCGGTCGCGCTCGACGGCACTTCGCTCACCGTCAACGAAGTCGATGGGAACACGTTCGGCGTTCTCATCATTCCCCACACGCTGCAAGCGACCACGCTCGGCGCCAACCGCCAAGGCGACGCGCTCAATCTCGAGGTCGACCCGATGGCGCGCTACGCCGCGCGTTTGATGGAAACGCGCTAAGATGCACCTACGCTAATTTTTTCGGAGGCGTGAATGGCCGAGCCGCGCAGAGCCGACAGGGGCGAAGAGGGCGATGTCGCCGGATCGCGCATTCTCGTCGTCGAGGCGCGGTTCTACGACGATATCGCCGATGCGCTGCTCGCGGGCGCTCGCCGCGTGCTCGAGGCGGAAGGCGTCGCCTTCGACCGCGTCAGCGTGCCGGGCTCGCTGGAAATTCCCGCCGCGATCGCGATGGCACTCGAAGCGGCGGAAGGCCAGCAGCGTCCCTACGACGGGGTCGTTGCGCTCGGCTGCGTCATTCGCGGCGATACGATCCATTTCGACATCGTTGCCATTCAATCCGCGCGGGCGCTGATGGATATCGCGGTCGCGCGCAGCCTGCCGGTCGGCAACGGAATCCTCACCGTCGATACCGAAGCGCAGGCCTGGGCGCGGGCGCGGGTGGAGGAGGCGGACAAGGGCGGCGATGCGGCGCGCGCCGCGCTCGCGATGGTGAGAATCAAGCGGCGCCTCGCGTCGCGCTGAGGAAGCAGGATGTCGAAAATCGCAGCGAAACACGGGCGCAAGGCCAACCGGCGCGGGGCGGCGCGGCTGGCGGCGGTGCAGGCGCTCTATCAGATGGACATCGCGGCGACGCCGCTCAACGACATCCTTGCCGAGTTCGAAAGCCACTGGCTCGGCCGCGAGGTCGAGGGCTCGACCTATCTGCCGGCCGAAGCCGCGTTTTTCCGCGAGATCGTCGGCGGCTTCGTCCGCGAGCAGCGTCGGCTCGACCCGCTGATCGACCGCGCGCTCGCCGGCGGCTGGCCGCTCAAGCGGGTCGAGGCCCTGCTGCGCGCCGCGCTGCGGGCGGGCGCCTTCGAGCTCGACCAACGCCGCGATGTTCCCGCGCGCGTCGTCATCTCGGAATATGTCGACGTCGCCAATGCGTTTCTCGACGGCGAGGAGACCGGCATGGTCAATGCGGTGCTGGATGTATTGGCCCGGCAATTGCGTTCGGCCGAGTTCGACCGGGCGACGGGCTAAGCGCGATGGTGAAGAAGGCCGAGGGTTCCGCGGAGGATCGGCTGATCGCGCGTTATTTTCGTCCGCTCGCATCGCATCCGGGCGCGCTCGGCCTTGCCGATGACGCCGCGATCCTGGTGCCGCCACCCGGCTGCGATGTCGTGCTCAAGGCCGATGCCATCATCGGCGGCGTTCATTTCTTTCCCGAGGATTCCGCCGATGCCGTCGGACGCAAGGCGTTGCGCGTCAACCTCTCGGATCTTGCCGCCAAGGGCGCGAAACCGGTCGGTTTCCTGCTCTCGCTCGCGCTGCCGGACGGCACGCCCGACGTATGGCTGGCGAGCTTCGCGGATGGGCTGCGCGCCGACGCGCAGCTCTACGGATGTCCGCTGCTCGGCGGCGACACCGACCGGACGCCGGGGCCGGTGATGGTTTCGATCGCCGCGTTCGGCACGGTGCCGCACGGCAGCATGGTGCGGCGGAGCGGGGCCAAACCGGGCGACACCGTGTTCGTGAGCGGCACGATCGGCGATGCGGCGCTGGGACTGAAGCTTCGCCGCGAGCCCGGATTCGCGGCGCGCTATCGACTAGAGCCACACGAGCGGGACCATCTGCTGGCGCGATATCTCATTCCCGAGCCGCGCCTGGCGTTGTCCGAGCCGCTTCGCCTCTATGCGTCGGCCGCCATGGACGTCTCCGACGGGCTTGCCGGCGATCTGGCCAAGCTATGCGGCGCCTCCGGCGGGTCGGCCGAAATCGAGATCGAGAAGGTGCCGCTTTCCGATGCCGCCCGGCGAATCATCGCCGTCGACGCGAGTGCGAGCGAGCTCGCCGTGACCGGCGGCGATGATTACGAGGTCGTGTGCACGATAGCGGCTGAAAAGCTCGATGCCTTTCGCGCCGCGGCATTTGCCTCGGGCGTTGCCGTGACCGAAATCGGCCGCATCATTGCCGGCCGCACTGCGCCGCGATTTTTGGACCGGCACGGACATGCGCTCGAGTTCGCACATCCCTCCTTCAGCCATTTCTGATCTGTAGGTGCGAGCTCCAGTTCGGAAACAGGCATTGGCCTCGGCGAGACGGTAGCGACTCGCTTCCAGCCCGACCCTATGATCTCATTCACCGAACATTTCGCACAGAATTGCCAGCGCAGCCATCAATGTTTTGGAGTCTGCCGATCCCAACCGTCTCACCAGCCGCGACTTGTCGAGCGCCCGGATCTGTTCGAGGAGAACGAGGCCATTCTTACCGGCGAACTTGATGGGAACGCGAAATCCTGCCGGGCGGCTGCCAGTCGTCATCGGGGCGACGATCGCTACATCGAGAAAATCGTGGATCTCCGGCGGAGAAACGATCATGCAGGGACGAGTCTTGCGGATTTCCCTGCCGCGAGTTGGATCGAGCTGAGACAGCCACACCTCTCCTCGCTTCACCACTTCAAATCCTCATCAGCTTCGTTGCCGAACTCGGGCCACACGAGCCGACCGTTCCCCGCCGCGGCGACCGCCTTGCTGTCCTCGGCCCATCCTTGGCGCGGACGTTTCTTGATCGGCGCAATGAAGATCTTGCCACCTTGCACGGTCATGTCCACGCGATCCCCGGCCTTGGCGCCGATTTCGGCCAGCAGCGGCTTGGGAATGATCACCGCATGCGAATTTCCCAACTTGCGAATTGCGATTTTCATGGGTCAACCCAGGTTATAACTTTGTTATACCTGGTCCAGTGAGTTCGGTCAACGACATGGATACTTGCAGGCGGCCCACAAGCGTCACGTTCAAGTGGAAGAATCGTGGCTTCGGCTGGACCGCGGCCAACGACCCTGACGGTCGTGCTGGTGGCCGCAGGACTGCTGGGCTGGCTCGTGTTGCGCGAGCGGCCGCGGTTCGCCTGAGCCGAGCTCGACCTGCTGTGCTCGGCATTCGGGAAGCTGCCGGCGCGCATCTCCGGCGTTGCGTCGCAGCGGTGTTTTTGGCAATGTCCGCGCCGCTTCAGGACCCTTGCGGTCCAGCCTGGCGGGATTCGGCCGCATCGGCGCGGCGAGGGGGCTCCCGCCCGTTTTCAGCGAAATGGGGTGGAATTCATGACTGCTTTGTGGGGCATCATCGCCTGCGGCGTGCTCGCCATCCTCTACGGCATCTGGGCCATCCAGTCCGTGATGTCGGCGGATGCCGGAAGCCAAAAGATGCAGGAGATCTCCGCGGCAATCCGCGAAGGCGCGCAAGCCTACCTCAAGCGCCAGTACACCACGATCGCGGCAGTGGGGATCATCATTTTCGTCATCGTCGGATTTCTGCTGGGTTGGCTGGTTGCGCTCGGGTTCGCGATCGGCGCGGTGCTTTCCGCCGCGGCCGGCTTCATCGGCATGAACGTTTCGGTGAGAGCCAACGTGCGCACGGCGCAGGCCGCGATCGGCTCGCTGGCCGGAGGCTTGGACATCGCATTCAAGTCGGGCGCGATCACCGGCATGTTCGTGGCCGGGCTGGCGCTGCTCGGCGTCACCGTCTATTTCACTGTCCTGACCGGCTGGCTGGGGAGGGCCCCCAATGACCGCACCGTCGTCGATGCCCTGGTGGCACTCGGCTTCGGCGGATCGCTGATCTCGATCTTCGCCCGTCTCGGCGGCGGCATCTTCACCAAGGGCGCCGACGTCGGCGGCGATCTCGTCGGCAAGGTCGAAGCCGGCATTCCCGAGGACGATCCGCGCAATCCCGCGACCATCGCCGACAACGTCGGCGACAACGTCGGCGATTGCGCCGGCATGGCGGCCGACCTGTTCGAGACCTATGCGGTGACCACGGTCGCCACCATGGTGCTCGCCTCGATCTTCTTCGGCGGCAATTCCGCGATCCTCAGGCCGATGATGATCCTGCCGCTCGCGATCGGGGGCGCCTGCGTGGTGACCTCGATCATCGGCACCTTCTTCGTCAAGCTCGGGCCGAGCCAATCGATCATGGGGGCGCTCTACAAAGGCTTCATCGTCACCGCCGTGCTCTCGCTCGTAGGCGAGGCGCTGGTGATCTACTTCTTGCTGCCCGGCGGCTTCGGCCCGATCCCGGGCGCGGCCTATGGCGGGGCCAATTTGTTCGCCTGCGGCGTCGTCGGGCTGGTCGTCACCGGCCTGATCGTGTGGATCACCGAATATTACACCGGCACCAATTTCCGTCCGGTGCAGTCGATCGCCAAGGCTTCGATCACCGGCCATGGCACCAACATCATTCAGGGGCTGGCGATCTCACTGGAAGCGACCGCCCTGCCGACCATCGTCATCATCACCGGCATTCTCGTCAGCTACGGGCTTGCGGGCCTGTTCGGGATCGCGGTGGCGGTGACCAGCATGCTGTCGCTCGCGGGCCTGGTGGTCGCGCTCGACGCGTTCGGGCCAGTGACCGACAACGCCGGCGGGATCGCCGAAATGTCCGGGCTGCCGAAGGAGGTGAGAAAGTCGACCGACGCGCTCGACGCGGTCGGCAACACCACCAAGGCGATCACCAAAGGCTATGCGATCGGCTCGGCCGGCCTCGGCGCGCTCGTGCTGTTCGCCGCCTACAACGAGGATCTCAAATACTTCATCGCGCACGCGGACCAGGTCCGGTACTTCCAGGGCGTGAAGCTCGATTTCTCGCTCAACAATCCGTACGTGGTCGCCGGGCTGCTGTTCGGCGGATTGTTGCCGTATCTGTTCGGCGCGATGGGCATGACGGCGGTCGGTCGCGCGGCGAGCTCGATCGTCGAGGAAGTGCGCCGGCAGTTCCGCGAAAAACCCGGCATCATGACCTACAAGGACCGGCCCGATTACGGCCGCGCCGTCGACATGCTCACCAAGGCGGCGATCAAGGAGATGATCGTTCCCTCGCTCTTGCCGGTGCTCTCTCCGATCGTGGTGTATTTCATCATCTATTTCGTCGCCGGCGGGGGACCGGCCGGCAAATCCGCGGCGTTCTCGGCAGTCGGCGCCATGCTGCTCGGCGTCATCGTCACCGGCCTGTTCGTGGCGATCTCGATGACCTCCGGCGGCGGCGCCTGGGACAATGCCAAGAAATACATCGAGGACGGCCATTACGGCGGCAAAGGCTCGGAGCCGCACAAAGCCGCGGTCACCGGCGATACGGTGGGAGATCCTTACAAAGACACCGCAGGTCCGGCGGTCAACCCGATGATCAAGATCACCAATATCGTGGCGCTGCTGCTGCTGGCCGTCCTGGCACACCAGTGAGGATCGCAGGATGGGTTGAGCGGTAGCGAAACTCCATCGGTTTGCTGATCGAGGGCCCCGCCTTCGCGGGGACGCTGGGCTTCGGCCGTCGGTTTCGCCGCGCTCAACCCATCCCGCGCTGGCTAATCTTTGCCGAAAATCTTGAACACGTAGCTCAGATAATTGAGCTCCTTGCCGGCGGTGGGCGTGGTCCGGCTGACGAAGTCGAAAATCCTTCCGTCCTGCATTCCGTAGTCCGCCAGGCGCTCGACCCGCCGGTTCTTGTCGAAATAGACGGCGATGACCCGCTGGTTCACCACCCTTTGCGGCAGGAACGCGGTCTTTTCGGCGCGCTCGGAAATATAATAGAACACCTCGCCGTTCACGGTTGCGACGGTCGATGGCGTGCCGAGAACGATGAGCACCTGCTCCTGGGTGGCGCCGAGCGGGATCTGCTCCAGCGCTCCTTCCTGGACCACGTAGCCGTGGTAGTAGGTCTGCGTGAAGCCGCAGCCGGAGAGCAGCAAGGCAGTTGCGAGCGATATCGCAACGGCGATTGCCCCGCGTCCGCCTCCGCGCCGGTCCACGCTGCGCATGTTCCCCGTTGCCCCTTTGCCCGCGAACCCGTGACCTAACCCGCAGACCCGCCGATTGCAACGCGCGGCGAGCCGGGTGCGGCGCTCGGCGCCCCGGCCCCCCCGGCGCCCTGGCGTCCTGGCGTCCTGCGCCGCACCATCGGTGTCCTCTATGGCGCGATCGTGGCGCGAATCGCCGCGAGCAGCCGTCCGTGCCGCTCGGGAACCGCCAAGCGCCGAGTTGCCCGTGGGCGAGGTGCAATTTCATCGCCGAAGCACCATATTTCCCGGCAGAATCGTAGGCTTTCGGATGGCCAGAACCGAGCACCCATGGACCGTGCCGATTCGGGTGGAAGACGTCCCCGAGACCGGCCGTCGCGTCGAGCTTGCGGCCGACGAGTCGATCCGCACCACGCTGGCCGAAGCCGCGGGCGTGAACGGGTTGACGCGGCTCGAGGCGACGTTCGATCTCACCCGGCGCGGCCGAAGCGGTTTGCACGTCGTCGGCGAGATCTCCGCGACCGTGCGGCAGACCTGCGTTGTCACCCTCGAATCGATTTTGAACGAGGTGGTTGAGCCGGTCGATCTGCTGTTCGCACCCGCCCGCGCACAAACAAGTCCCGCGGCGGAACTCCCCGTGGAAGCCGGTTATCCGCCTGAACCGATCGTCGACGGCAGGCTCGATCTGGGCGCGCTTGCGACCGAGTTCCTGATCCTCGGCATCGATCCATATCCGCGCAAGCCGGGCGCCGTGTTCGAAGCTCCGTCAAGCGCGGATCGGGACGCGACAGCGTTTGCGGCCTTGGCCGCGCTCAAGAAAAGCGATGGCGGAACCGAGCGTTAGTGCGTCCCTTGCCGAGCCCGACAAGTGTGTTGTGTCCTTTGCCCGACACGCTATTGTCCACCGGGCTGGTCGCCGGGCTGCTCCGAAAACCACAATTCCGGCGCGTCGAAGGGTGCTGCCAGGGTCGATCCATGCCCCATAAGGTCCGTATCGCGCTCGACGCCATGGGGGGCGACGTTGGCGCGTCGGTAGTCGTGCCGGGAGCCGAGATATCCCTGCGGCGTCACCCCGATACCGAATTCCTGCTGTTCGGCAACCGCGCCGCGATCGAGCCTTTGCTGGAGGCGAGACCGGGACTGAGGAGCGCCGCGCGGATCATCCACACCGATGTGGCGGTCAAGATGGACGACAAGCCGAGCCAGGCTCTGCGTTACGGCCGCTGGAAATCCTCGATGTGGTTGGCGCTGGACGCGGTGAAGAAACACGAAGCCGACGTAACGGTCTCGGCCGGCAATACCGGCGCCCTCATGGCCATGGCCAAGTTCAATCTCAAGACCATGCAGGGGATCGATCGCCCGGCGATCGCGGCATTGTGGCCGACCCTCAAAGGCGAATCCATCGTGCTCGACCTGGGGGCTTCGATCGGCGGCGATGCCCAGCACTTGGTGGACCTCGCGGTGATGGGCAGCGCCATGGCGCGGGTCGTGTTCGGGCTCGACCGGCCTTCCGTCGGGCTGCTCAATATCGGCGTTGAGGAGGTCAAGGGGCTCGAGCAAGTGCGCGAGGCGGGGCGGCTGCTGCGCGAGGCAAACCTGCAGAATCTCGAATACATCGGCTTCATCGAGGGCACCGACATCGCGGACGGGACGGCCGACGTGGTGGTCACCGAGGGCTTCGCCGGCAACATCGCGCTCAAGACCGCCGAAGGCACCGCCCGCCAGTTCGTGCAATACCTCAGGAGCGCCATGAGCCGCACGTGGCGCACCAGGCTCGGCTACCTCTTGGCGCGCCAGGCGTTCCGCACGCTCAATGAAAAGATGGATCCGCGCAAGGTCAACGGGGGAGTGTTTCTCGGGCTCAACGGCATCGTCATCAAGAGCCACGGCGGCACCGATGCCGAGGGCTTCGCTTCCGCGGTCGATCTCGGCTACGACATGGCGCGCTACGACCTGCTCGCGAAAATCGAGCAGACGCTCGGCCGCAGCGGTGCCGGCGACTCGGCGATCAGGATCGGCGAGGTCGCCTCGTGAGCATCCTGCGTTCGGTCGTGCTCGGCTGCGGTGCCTATCTGCCGAAGCGCATCCTCAGCAATGACGATCTTGCGCGGACGGTCGACACCTCCGATGAATGGATCGTGCAGCGCACCGGCATCCGTCAGCGCCACGTCGCTGCACCCGGCGAGTTCACCTCACATCTGGGAATTGCCGCTGCGGGCGCCGCCATCGCCGATGCCGGCGTCGATCCGCAGTCCATCGACTTGATCGTGGTGGCGACCTCCACGCCGGACAACACCTTTCCGGCCACGGCGGTTTCGGTGCAGGACGGGCTCGGCATCACCGGCGGCGCGGCGTTCGATCTGCAAGCGGTCTGCTCCGGGTTCGTGTTCGGGCTCGCCACCGCCGACGGGCTGCTCAGGACGCGGGAGTTCAAGCGCGCGCTGGTGATCGGTGCGGAAACGTTCTCGCGGATACTCGACTGGACCGACCGCACCACATGCGTGCTGTTCGGCGACGGCGCCGGTGCGGTGGTGCTCGAGGGGCAGGACCAGCCCGGCACGACCGAGGACCGCGGTGTCCTGACCTCGCGCCTGCGCTCCGACGGCCGCTACAAGATGAAGCTCTATGTCGACGGCGGTCCGTCCTCGACCGGCACCGTCGGGCACCTGCGCATGGAGGGACGCGAGGTGTTTCGCCACGCGGTGGCGATGATCTCCGACGTGGTCACCGAGGCGTTCCGCGAAACCGGCTATTGCGTCGACGATATCGACTGGTTCGTGCCGCATCAGGCCAACCAGCGCATCATCGACGGCTCGGCGCGCAAGCTCGGCATCGATCCGAAAAAGATCGTCAGCACCGTGGACCGGCACGCCAACACCTCGGCAGCCTCGATCCCGCTCGCGCTCGCGGCCGCTCGGGCGGATGGACGCATCAAGCATGGCGATCTCGTCCTGCTCGAGGCGATGGGCGGGGGTTTTACCTGGGGTGCCTTGCTGCTGCGGTGGTAAGCGGGATCGTCCCCTGGCGCCATTGACCGGCCATGTGAATATCGTCGATAATTCATGAGGATAGGTTTGCCGCGGAGCGGAGCGGGGCGGAACGATGGCTGGGAAAACTGTGACGCGCGCGGATCTATGCGAGGCGGTCTACCAAAAAGTAGGCCTGTCGCGCACCGAATCCGCTATGCTGGTCGAACTGGTCCTCAAGGAGATCACCGACTGCCTTGAACGCGGCGAAACCGTGAAACTTTCCTCGTTCGGATCGTTCATAGTCCGCAAGAAAGGTCAGAGAATCGGGCGCAATCCGAAGACCGGCAAGGAAGTGCCGATTTCCCCGCGTCGGGTCATGGTGTTCAAGCCTTCCGCGATCCTCAAGCAGCGCATCAATCCGGGGCTTGACGGCGGCCACAAAGCATAGAGCGAAGGAACCTGCCGCAATGGAAAAGGCGCCCGATGCGTTCCGAACCATCAGCGAAGTCGCGGAGGAGCTCGATCTTCCCCAGCATGTGCTCCGCTTCTGGGAGACCCGGTTCGTCCAGATCAAGCCGATGAAGCGCGGCGGCGGCCGCCGCTACTATCGGCCCGACGACGTGGACCTGCTGCGCGGAATCCGGCATCTGCTCTATGGCGAGGGGTACACGATCCGCGGCGTACAGCGCATCCTCAAGGACGAGGGCATCAAGTTCGTTCAGGCGGTCTGGCGCACCGGGGCGCCGCAGCCGGCGCAAGCCGCCGCGGACGAAGATGGCGGCGAAGAGGCTGCCGCCGGTCCCGGCGCCCAAGAGGCTAGCCGCGGATTGCTGGGTCTTTGGCCGTCGATTCTCGGCGCTACCGACGAACCGGACGCCGCCGATGCCTCCGACCCGGAACGCATCGAGCCTTCCCTCGAAGACGGCGGCGAGCCGGGCTCGCGCGAAGCGGGGCCCCATCGAGCTTCGCGGGGGGCAAAAGCCATGGCCCCGCTCAACCAGTCTCATCGTCCGTCCGAACCGGCCATGTCCGGCGGCGATCTCCCGCGCGAAGATATTCGCAGGCTGCAGGCGGCCCTGTTCGAGCTCGGCGAGTGCCGCAGGTTGCTCGACGCGCCGCTCGGCGAAAATAGCTGAGCGGAGGCTTTCGAGCTGCTTGCCGGCATGGCTCTGGTTCTGTCTCCGCGGTCAATGCTCAAGCGATAGTGGAACGTCGTTCGCGGCCTGATTTGCCGGTCAGGTCGGCGGTGCCCGCTGCGCCGGCGCCAGGATTGGGATGAGCCCATGGACATCCGCTCCGTGACGGCGGCCGTGCGTACTTGGCCGCTCAGCCTGGGCCAAAAAGGCGCGCTGCCGAATTTTTACGACCTGGTGCTTTTTGCGTTCATTGCGGCGGCCTTTACCGCGCTGGCGCACGGCGCGCGCGAGATGGAGGCGCCTTTGGCGAGCCTCGATCTTGCCCCGGTGACGCTCGACCCGGTCAAGCTGCCCGAATATGCGTTGCGCACCACGCTCCGGATGTTTGCGGCCATCCTCGCATCGCTGGCGTTCACGTTCGTGGTTGCAAGCTTGGCGGCCAAGAGCCGCAAGGCGGAGCTGGTCATCATTCCCGCCCTCGACATCCTTCAATCGGTTCCGGTGCTCGGCTTTCTCACCTTCACGGTGGTGTTCTTCATGGGGCTTTTCCCCGGCAGCCAGCTCGGCGCGGAATGCGCGGCGATCTTCGCCGTGTTCACGGCGCAAGCCTGGAACATGGCGTTCAGCTTCTATCAATCACTGCGCACCATCCCCAGAGATCTCGATGAGGTGAGCCGGCATTTCCGGCTGTCGCCATGGCTGCGCTTCTGGCGCCTGGAAGTGCCGTTCGCCGCCCCCGGCCTGATCTGGAACACGATGATGTCGATGTCGGGCGGATGGTTCTTCGTGGTCGCCTCCGAGGCGATCACGGTGGGCGCCACGAGCGTGAAGCTGCCCGGCATCGGATCCTGGCTCGCGGTCGCCATCGATCGAAAGGATATCGCAGCGGTGGCAATGGCGGTGGCGGCCATGGCCGTGGTGATCCTGGCCTACGACCAGCTCTTGTTTCGGCCGATCGTGGCTTGGGCGGACAAGTTCCGTTTCGAGCAGACCGCGGCCCAGCAGCGACCGAGATCGTGGGTCTACGACCTCGTACGGCGCACTCGCCTGTTGCGCCGCCTGTTGACGCCGATATCCCGAGCCGTTTCAGGGCTCGCTCGGCTGCGGCTCCCCGCGTTCGGCGACGGACGAGCGCGAGCGGTGCCCGGCTGGCTCGGCAAAGCTTCAGACATCGTCTGGATCCTGCTCGTGCTTGCCGCCGCGGGCTACTCGGCCTGGATAGCCGTCGAGTATCTGCGCACCACGCTCGGCCCTGACGATGTGGCCGGCGCCGTCGGACTTGGCTTGTTGACGCTCGCGCGGGTGGTCGTGCTGATTGTGATCGCCAGTCTGATCTGGGTTCCGATCGGGGTATGGATCGGGCTGCGTCCCTGGGCCGCGGAACTGGTGCAGCCGGTGGCCCAATTCCTCGCCGCGTTTCCGGCCAACGTGCTGTTTCCGATCGCCGTCGTCGCTATCGTGGCCTTTCGGCTCAATCCCGACATCTGGCTCAGCCCGCTCATGGTGCTGGGCACGCAATGGTACATCCTGTTCAATGTCGTCGCCGGCGCCAGCGCCTTCCCGACGGACCTGCGGGAGGTGTCAAGCTTGTATCGCCTGCGCTCCTGGCAATGGTGGCGCAGGGTCATGCTTCCGGGAATCTTCCCCTATTACGTGACCGGCGCTCTCACGGCGTCGGGCGGCTCGTGGAATGCGAGCATTGTCGCCGAAATGGCGAGCTGGGGCGACACCAAGCTCGAGGCCGCCGGCCTCGGCGCCTTCATCGCCCGTGCAACCGAGGCGGGAGACTATCCCCGCGTCGTGCTCGGCATCGTGGTGATGGCGGTGTTCGTGGTTCTGGTCAACCGATTGCTCTGGCGGCGGCTTTATACGATCGCCGAGCGCCGCACTCGCCTCGATTGAGAGGAGCCGGCCATGGATGCCCCGCTGTCAGTCCTTGCCCCGCTGGTCCAGGTGGAAGGCTTGCGCCACGTCTATCGGCAGGGCGAGGGGAACGTGCTCGTTCTCGACGGCGTCGATCTCACGCTCGGGGACAATGAAATCGTGGGGCTGCTCGGCCGCTCCGGCTGCGGCAAATCGACGTTGCTGCGCATCATCGCCGGGCTGATGCCGCCGACCGCCGGAATCGTCGCAATCGACGGCGAGCCGGTAAGGGGGCCCGCCAGTCAGGTGGCGATGGTGTTCCAGACCTTCGCGCTGTTTCCATGGCTCACCGTGCTGGACAATGCCGAAATCGGTCTCGAGGCGCAGGGCATGCCCGCCGCCGAACGCCACAAGCGCGCGCTCGCCGCCATCGATCTGATCGGGCTCGATGGCTACGAAAGCGCGTATCCGAAGGAACTGTCGGGCGGCATGCGCCAGCGGGTCGGGTTCGCCCGGGCGCTCGTCGTCCATCCGAAGGTGCTGTTGATGGACGAGCCCTTCTCCGCGCTCGATGTGCTCACGGCCGAGACCCTGCGCACCGATTTGCTCGATCTGTGGTGCGAAGGGCGGATGCCGATCCGCTCGATCCTGATGGTCACCCACAACATCGAGGAGGCGGTGCTCATGTGCGACCGCATCCTGGTGTTTTCCTCGAGTCCCGGCCGCATCGCCGCGGAGATCAAGGTGGACCTGCCGCAGCCCCGCAACCGGCTCGATCCGGTATTCCGTCAGCTCGTCGACGACATCTACAGGAGGATGACCGAGAGACAGGCAGGCAGACCGGCGCGCGAAGGCGTGTTCCCCGGAACCGGCATTGCCATGGTGCTGCCGCGCGTTTCACCCAACGTGCTTGCCGGACTCGCAGAGGCAGTGGCGGCGGAACCCTACAACGGTCGCGCCGATCTCCCGCCGCTGGCTGCCGAGCTGCAGATGGAGATCGATGATCTGTTTCCCGTCCTGGAAACGCTGCAGCTGCTGCGCTTCGCCGAAGTCGCCGAGGGCGATGTCCGGCTCACGGAAGCCGGGATGCGGTTCGCGCGTGCCGATCTCGACGAAGGCAAGAGGCTGTTCGCGCAGCACCTCATCGCTTACGTGCCGCTCGCCGCGCACATCAAGCGCGTGCTCGACGAACGCGCGAGCCATCGCGCCCCGGCGACGCGCTTCCGCGACGAGCTGGAAGATTCGATGCCGGAGGAGCAGGCGGAAAACACGCTGCGCGCTCTCATCTCCTGGGCGCGTTACGCCGAAGTGTTCGCCTATGACGAAGACGCCGGCGTATTCAGCCTGGAGAATCCGAGCTGATGGGTCGTTCAAGGGGCAAGGGCTCGCGGCCTCAGCTCAATGCTCGATCCGCTGCGCTTGCCGCAACGTGTCGGCACTGCGCTCGAGCGCCCGGCGTTCCTCCTCGGAGGCGTCCGGCTCGATGACGGCGATCACGCCCTGCCGGCCCACCACGCTCGGCAGCGAGAGCGTGACGCCATAACGCGCGTGATGGCTGCCGATCGGAATTGCGATGCGCTCGTCGCGGATGACGGCCTGGGCAATGCGCGCGGCCACCATCCCGATCCCGTACTGGCTGGCGTCATTGCCTTCGATGATCGCGATATTGGCATAGCGCACTTCGCGCTCGATCCGGCTGCGAAACTGCGCGGGCTCCAGGCCGCGCCGCTCGAGTTCCTGCAGCACCCGCGCCCCAGCGACGCGGGCGGAGGACCACAGGAACACCTCCGAGGTGCCATGTTCGCCGAGGATCTGGGCCTCGACGCAGGCCGGATCGACGCCGAGATGCCGGGCCAAGTGCACGCGAAAACGCAGACTGTCGAGAAACGTGCCGGTGCTGAGCACGCGATCGTGCTTGGCGATGCTGCGGGCGAGATCCGCAAGCGGATCCGGCGGGTCGGTGACGATGAGCAGCACCGCCTGCGGTGCGGCGCGTACCGCTTGCGGGACGATATCCTCATAGATGCGTGCATTGGTTTCCAGGAGCCTGAGCCGGCCGGCGGGATCGTTGCGATCGGTGGCGCCGCCGGTCTTCTCGTTGACGCCGGCCGTGATCATCACCACCGCCGCGCCGGCAAGCTCAGCATAATCGCCGTCGCGGATATCGGTCGTCGGCGACAGCGGCGCGCCGTAACGCATGTCGGCCGCGACCGCCAGCGCGCGTTTGCGCGTGCGGTCGACCAGAACGATCTCGCGGGCGGCGCCGCGCAGGATCATGGCGAGCGCGCAGGCCGCTCCAACCGCGCCGGCGCCGATGACGCCGACCTTCATGTCCGGTATGGGCGCCGGCCGAGGAGGTGCGGCATTCACGGGTCTGCTCTCCCCAAGATGACCGCGGCACGGAACCGACGTGAATCGGGACTGCAAGGTGCCAATTCGCAATTGCGTTCCGCGGTTCCCGAGGGAAGTCCGGGCGATTTTCGGCCGCAACCAAGCCTGGCGCTGCCACCGCCGGCGCCGGACGCGCCGGCGTTTCGAACCGGACGCGCGCCATGGCGCGCATGGCCGGGAATCCAGGCACGGCCGGCTTTAACGTTAGGATAAGCTTTCTGCCTAAAGGTTCGGTGCAGGCAGTTTCGGTGCGAGACATGCTCCGATCCTTTATTTTTTCGGATACGGCCGAGCCTTCCTGGGCGCTGCTGGCTGTCCTGTGCGGCTTGCTATTCGCGGTCATCGTCCTCGCCTGCCTTCAGCATCGCTCCCGCAGGCAGAACCGGCGATTAGCGACTGCTCTCAACAACATGTCGCAGGGATTGTGCATGTTCGACGCGGGAGGGCGCCTCATCGCTTTCAACCAGCCGTACCTGAAGATGTACGGACTGTCGAAGCACCGCGTGAAGCCGGGATGCACATTGCGCGACCTGCTCGAGCAGCGCATGGCCGCAGGCACGTTCGCGGGCGACCCCGACCGATATATCGCCGATCTCCTGCGCGAGGTGGCCACGGGCAAGCCCGTGGACAAGATCATCGAAATGGCCGACGGGCGCACGATCGCGCTTGCGAATCGTCCGCTGCCCGGCCGTGGCTGGGTGGTCACGCACGACGATATCACCGAGCAACAACGTCTCGAGCGGCAGCGGACCGCCTTGGCCGAGCAGGAGCAGCGGCGCATCGCGATCGAGGCCGCAATTCGCGAGTTTCGTGAACAGGTGCAGAAGGTGTTGACCACGGTGGGGGAGAGCGGCAAGGCCTTGGCGGTCACGGCAACGACGCTGTCGGGATCCTCCAACCAGGCCCTGCAGCGTTCCAAAGGCGCGTTCGACGCGTCCGGCGAGGCCTCCACCAACGTTTCCGCCGTGGCTGCCGCGGCCGACGAGCTGTTGAGCTCGATCACCGAGATCGGTCGCCAGCTCGACGCAACGACGACGATCGTGCGATTGGCAGTGACCGAGGCGGACGCTGCGAGCGACAAGGTCGCGGGTCTCGCGCGGATCGCCCAGAAGATCGGCCATGTCGTGAAGCTGATCCAGGACATCGCCGGACAGACCAATCTGCTGGCGCTCAACGCCACGATCGAGGCCGCGCGCGCCGGCGAAGCGGGCAGGGGCTTCGCGGTGGTCGCGTCCGAAGTCAAATCGCTCGCCGTCCAGACCGCGAGAGCGACGGAGGAGATCGACGCACAGATCTCGGCGCTGCAAGGCTCCGCGACCGACGTGGTCGAAGTCATCCAGCGCATCACCGCCCGGATGGAAGAGATCAACCACAACACCGCGGCCGTGGCGGCTTCGGTGCAACAGCAAAACGCCGCGACCGACGAGATCTCGCGCAACGTGACGAGCGCCGCCCAGGGAACGCAAATGATCGTGGGAGTGCTGGGCGACATCGCCAGCGCCGCCAATGAGACGCACGATTGCGCGCAGAATGTTCTCACCGCCTCGCGAGTCGTCGGGACGACCGCGACCGATCTTCGGCACCAGGTCGAGCAACTTCTCGCCAAGGTCGCGGTCTGATATCGCCGCGACCGGCATTCGCTAAAATTTGCAGGTTTTGCAGCGGCATTTCTTAAACATGCCGGCGGCATTGCGCCCGATATTGCGGCATCGTGTCCGGCATTAACGCCGAGGGAATGGCACGGAGCTAGGGTCGCGCAACCTACCAGGGACTGGCGGGCCGGCATTCGGCTCAACCTCATGTGCTGATCGCTCATGCGCGTCGTCGTCGTCGACCCAAGCCGCACCGTGCTGAAATTCATCGCGCGCCTGCTCGCCACGCGCAATCACGAGGTGCGCACCTTCGTCGCCGCCCGCGAAGCGCTCGAATGCGTCAGGTCCGATCTTTCCGTCGGCGCCCTGATCACCAGCGACGAGCTGCTGCCGATGTCGGAAATGTCGGGGATCGAGCTGTGCTGGGAAGCCAGGCTGCTCGCGACCTGCCGCCGTCCGATCTACATCATCCTGATGTCCTGCGACCGCGACCAGCACAAGCTGATCGAAGCGCTCGACAGCGGTGCCGACGATTTCATCGGCAAGCCGCCGGTCGCCGAGGAGCTTTATGCGCGATTGCGCTCGGCCGAGCGCCTCGCCAACATGCAGCAGGAGCTGCTGCGGCTGGCGTTGACCGATTCGCTCACCTGCGTGCTCAATCGCCGGGCGTTTTTCGAAAGCGGGGAGGAGGTCTGCGAGCGCGGTCATGCGCTCGATTGTCTTTCCGCCATCGTGATCGACATCGACCATTTCAAGCGCATCAACGACGTGTGCGGGCACGACGTCGGCGACGAGGCGATTCGCCGGGTTGCCGAGGAAGTGGCTGCCGAAAACGCCATCACGGGCCGGCTCGGCGGCGAGGAGTTCGGCATGTTGCTGGAGGGGCGCGACCTCGCCGGCGCGCTTCGCATCGCGGAGGACCTGCGCACCCGGATCTCGGCCATGCGCGTGCAAACGGAAAAACAGCGGCTGAAGCTCACCTGCAGCTTCGGGGTGAGCGAATGGGAGCCCGGCGACACCATCGACCGGCTGCTCAAGCGCGCCGACATTGCGCTCTACTCGGCCAAGAGCGGCGGCCGGGACCGGGTCGTCGCGTTCGACCCCGAGCTCATCGCGGCGATCAACTGCAGCAGCCTCTACTGCCGGGCTCGCTCCGCGGCGCGGTAAGAGACACGCCTACGATTTTCAGTTCGCTGAGCGCCGGTGTCTCTCGGTTTTGAAGATGTATCCGGGTGGCCTCGGATTGTTATTTTGCCGACCCGTCACACACAGAGAAGCCGACCCGACAGGCCGCACGACGGCCCGGGCCAGCTGTTTCCTCACATTTGGCAAGTGCCCGCTTTTCGGCCGTCCTCTGATCTGGGGCAACGGCCCACCCAAACCCCGGAGTTCCTGCTTGCGGATCGATTGCGTCGGCCACACACTGGTCATGGAAGGCGGCGACGATTTTGCAAAGCTTCCTGATAAGATCGCCTGCGTTTTTAGCGGTGCGGCACTGGGTAAGAGCTTTCTCGCGGGCTTCCTTTTCCGTAGCCGTATTGATTTTCTGAAGGCGCCTATTGAAAGTCCTCAGGCAATCCCTGTTCCAAGTCCGGAGCAAAAAAATGAAGGCGCCGGGCCAGCATCGCTAGCCCGCGCGCGCTTTCATTAAGGTGCCGATTTTTCGTTTGCTGCTCGGCGGCAGCCTTGGTCTTTCTGCTTTAGGTAGGCACGATGCCGAACGTCGAGGGGTCGGTGACGCCTTCTACATCCCGGCCGCGCCGAATGAGCGCCTTGATCTGCTCGTGGAGCGACGTGACTGGCGGTAAGCCACCTACCGAACTCGCCTGCTGCAAGACAGCTTGCCGCGCGGTCTCCGGAAGATTTGCCCACTGGAGAACGACTGCAGCGCCGAGGTATTGGAGGATAATTTGATCCCCCTCCTGCAAGTGTATGGTCTGCGGCTTCATCCTCTCGATGTCCGCTTCTTCCATACACTTCGCCAGATGGCGATGGAATCGCGCCAGGTCTTTGAAAGTGGCTTTCAATTGTCCGTCTGTTGCAATGGCGGCGCGCGACTCGAACTCAGCTGCTTTGCTTAAGCACTCACGAACAGTGGTCATGGGGTATTGGCCTCGCATTTCAGCAGGCCATTCTACGCTTATCGGCAAGCAATTGCGAGGCATCAGAAGGGGGGTGCTGACAAATGCAAATCGGCCCGCGCACCGGAGCGCAGCGGGTCGAGAAAGGCCGGGTTAGCAATTGCCAGCGGAACGGTCCCGAATCGCAGGGGCAACCTGTGACCGGGACCGCCCTGGTCAGGGAGATAAGGGGGCTGACAACGACTCTTTTTCCCCCCAACCGCGCGGTACGGTCCTTGATTCGTGTGGCGGCGATGCGGTGATTAGGTGAGTTGATCAG
>VAZU01000190.1:6033-8767 GCA_005884745.1 Alphaproteobacteria bacterium | reverse complement strand
GGACCCGCGCCGTTTGCGTCGAAGCGTTTGGCCGAGATTTATCAGCTCTTGCGCACCAGCGGAACGAGCGGCTCGGCCGGCGGCAGCGGCGCCACGAACATCCAGCGCAGACCGAGTGTCAGGTCATGCGAGTAGATGCGGTTGAGATGATCGCCGGCGCCCTGGAAGCTGCCGTCCAAGCCGTGCACCTGCCCGGTCACCCCGTTGCCCAGGCTGAGAAAATGATAGGCGAGCTCCAAGGTCAGGTTGGAGCTGACCCTGTAGCCGAGACCCGCGTGCGCTGCCCAGGCGAAATTCCATTTCGATCCCGCATCCGCGAAATTGTTGGCTGCGGGGAGCGCGGAAGCGACGCCGATGTCTTCCCAATTGGTGATCCGCACGTTGTCGAATCCAACACCGGCGCCGACGAACGGAGTCACGCACCACCAGGTGCCGAGATCGGCATAGACGTTGGCGAGAAACACCCATTCCGACTTGCTCGCGAACGTCCGCTCCGTGAACGTGCTGCCACCCGACGTGACGACGTCGAGCGCCTGGAAATGCGCCTTGCCGCGGAACTGACCGGTGACATCCGCCCTGAGCCAGGAATTGAATCGATAGCCGACGCCGAGGTCGAAGATCCCCGCCCTGTCGAAGCTCTTCGTCAGGTTCTGCTCGGCGGGAACGGTGCCGCCGGAATCCACGAATATGACGTCCCGCACTCTCTGATTGCTGAACCCGATGTCGCCGCGCAGATACCAACCGCCGAACTCCGCGACCGGGACCGGCGGCGCCTCCTGAATGATCGGCGGAAGATCGGCGGCGCCCGCCGCCTGCGCCCCGATGACGAGTGCCGCTCCCGCCATCGCTGCAATTCCCACGCCGCGCATCACTTCGTCCTTCCACTCCGACAGGCCCGCCGGACGGGCATCGATCAACCGATGCCGGACGATGGCAGCAATTTCTTAAGCGCGGCCTAACCTTACCTTTTAACCGTAAAAACTAACGATCGCTGCGATGCTTGACGCCGGTCGATCGGCTGCGGCCGGCGTAGTCCGAATGGTTACGTTTTCCTTAAACGTGCTGTTGTAGCCCGGATGGAGCGAAGCGAAATCCGGGGCCCGCATCCCCGGATTGCGCGCCGCTTCGCGGCACTCCATCCGGGCTACGATCGACAGATGATGAGGGGAGCGGCGCGGCCCGCACCCGATCAGGCCGCCACTTCGGTGAGCACTTCGACGAGGCCGTCGACGATCTCCTCGATCAGCACCCGGTCGTCGCCCTCGCCCATGACGCGGATGACCGGCTCGGTGCCCGAGGGGCGCACCACGAGCCGGCCCTGTCCGTCGAGGCGCTGTTCCGCCGCGGCGATCGCGGAGCGAACGTGTGCATGCTCGAGCGGCTTGCCGGCCTTGTAGCGGACGTTCTTCATCACTTGCGGCAGCGGCTCGAAGCGGTGGCAAACCTGGGATACCGGCCGGCTCTGGTTCTTCACCACCGCGAGCACCTGCAGGGCCGTGACCAATCCGTCGCCGGTGGTGGTGTAATCCGACAGGATCACGTGTCCCGAGGGCTCGCCGCCGACGTTGAAGCCGTGCTCGCGCATATATTCGAGCACGTAGCGGTCGCCGACCGGCGTGCGCGCCAGCGCAAGCCCCAGGCCGGCGAGGTGGCGCTCCAGCCCGAGATTGGCCATGACGGTGGAGACGATCCCGGGTTTGCTCAGCCGGCCGTCGCGCAGCCAGCTTTCGGCGACGACCGCCATCAACTGGTCGCCGTCGATCAGATGGCCTTTCTCGTCGGCGATGATGACGCGGTCGCCGTCGCCGTCGAGCGCGATGCCGATATCCGCGCGCACTTCCCGCACCTTTTGGCACAGCGCCTCGGGGGCGACCGATCCGCATTCCTTGTTGATGTTGAAGCCGTCGGGCTCGACCCCGATCGCGATCACCTCGGCGCCGAGCTCCCACAGCGCCGCGGGTGCGACCCGGTATGTGGCGCCGTTGGCGCAATCGACCACCACGCGCAGCCCGCCGATATCGAGGTTCCGCGGCAGCGTGCGCTTGGCGGCTTCGATATAGCGATCGTGCACGCCGTCGATGCGCTTGGCCCGCCCGAGCTGGGCGCCCTTGGCCAGGCGCTTGGATAGGTCGGCATCGACCAGCCGTTCGATCTCCCGCTCCACCTCGTCGGAGAGCTTGTAGCCGTCCGGCCCGAACAGCTTGATGCCGTTGTCGTCGTATGGGTTGTGCGAGGCGGAGATCATCACGCCGAGATCGGCGCGCATCGAGCGCGCCAGCATGGCGACCGCCGGGGTCGGCATCGGGCCGAGCTGCAGCACGTCCATGCCCACGGAAGTGAACCCGGCGATCATCGCCGTCTCGATCATGTAGCCGGAGAGCCGGGTGTCCTTGCCGATGACGACGCGGTGACGATGCTCGCCGCGCAGGAACAACAGCCCCGCGGCCTGCCCCACCTTCAGGGCAAGCTCCGGCGTGATGGTCGCATTGGCCCTGCCGCGGATGCCGTCGGTGCCGAAATATTTGCGGACCATGGCTTATCCTGTCCCGCCGCCGGTTTCATTGCGCATGAGGCGCGAAACCATCTTAGAGCGATTTGGGCCGGAAAACCTGAAAAAACTGCGCGGAAGGTTACGGCACCCTCTGCCTTGTCATAGCCCGGCTAGAGCGGGCGACTCAGTAACCTCAAAGGGCGCTTGTGCCACCGCGCGCATCATTGAAGTCAGCGGTTACTG
>VAZU01000190.1:5446-5979 GCA_005884745.1 Alphaproteobacteria bacterium | reverse complement strand
TCGAAGGACGCGGGCCATGACAAGCGCGTGTTTGGATTACGCCTGCGGCTGGGGCTCCATGCCGCCGGCTTCCGGCCGCGGCCGGCCCTTGCCGGCGCTCGGCACCGGGGAGGAGCGCGGCGGGGGCGGCTCGCTCACGCCTTCGCGTACGGGCGGCCTGCCGGCGAGCAGATCCTTGATCTCGTCGCCCGACAGCGTCTCGTATTCGAGCAGGCCCCTGGCGAGCATTTCGAGATCGGCGCGCTTCTCGGTCAGGATGTGCATGGATTCGTCGTAACCGGCCTCGACCAGACGCTTGATCTCGGCGTCGATTTTTTGGACGGTGGCTTCCGAAATGTTCTGCTGCCGCGACACCGAATAACCGAGAAAAACCTCTTCCTGGTTTTCGCCATAAGCAACGGTGCCGAGCGCCTCGGACAGGCCCCAGCGCGTCACCATCATGCGGGCGAGCCGGGTCGCCTGCTCGATGTCGGACGCGGCCCCCGACGTCACCTTCTCTCGCCCGAACACCAGCTCCTCGGCGACGCGCCCGC
>VAZU01000190.1:0-5435 GCA_005884745.1 Alphaproteobacteria bacterium | reverse complement strand
AGCGCGCGGCCGCGCGGAATGATGGTCGCCTTGTGCACCGGGTCGGTCGCCTTGACGTTGAGCGCGACGATGGCGTGGCCGCCTTCGTGATAGGCGGTCAGCATCTTTTCTTCCTCGGTCATGATCAGCGATTTGCGTTCGGCGCCCATCATGACCTTGTCCTTGGCGTCCTCGAATTCCTGCTGGGTGACCATGCGCTTGTTGCGCCGGGCCGCCATCAGCGCCGCCTCGTTGACGAGATTGGCAAGGTCGGCGCCGGAGAAGCCGGGGGTGCCGCGTGCCGTGGTCTTGAGGTTGACGTCGGGCGCGAGCGGCACCTTGCGCACGTGGACCTTGAGGATCTGCTCGCGGCCGACCACGTCGGGGTTGGGCACGATCACCTGCCGGTCGAAGCGGCCCGGACGCAGCAGCGCCGGATCGAGCACATCCGGCCGGTTGGTCGCGGCGATCAGGATGATGCCTTCGTTCGCCTCGAACCCGTCCATCTCGACGAGGAGCTGATTGAGGGTCTGCTCGCGCTCGTCGTTGCCGCCGCCCAAACCCGCGCCGCGATGGCGGCCCACCGCGTCGATTTCGTCGATGAAGATGATGCAGGGCGCGTTCTTCTTCGCCTGTTCGAACATATCGCGCACGCGCGAGGCGCCCACGCCGACGAACATCTCGACGAAATCCGAGCCCGAGATGGTGAAGAACGGCACATTGGCCTCGCCCGCGATGGCCCGGGCGAGCAGCGTCTTGCCGGTCCCGGGCGGTCCGACCAGCAGCACGCCGCGCGGAATGCGGCCGCCGAGCCGCTGGAATTTTCCCGGATCGCGCAGGAACTCGACGATCTCCTGCAGGTCCTGCTTGGCTTCGTCGACCCCGGCGACGTCCTCGAACGTCACCCGGCCGTGCGCCTCGGTCAAAAGCTTGGCGCGCGACTTGCCGAACCCGAGCGCCTTGCCGCCGGCGCCCTGCATCTGCCGCGAAAGGAAGATCCACACGCCGATCAGCGCGATGAACGGCAGCCAGGAGACGAGCAGCGACACGAACCAGGGGACGTTGTCCTGCTGCGGACGTGCGCTGATCGAAACGCCCTTGTTGTAGAGCCGCTGCACCAGGGTCGGATCGCTGGGCGCGTAGGTCTGGAAGCTGCGCCCGTCGGTGAACTGGCCGTGAATTTCCGGCCCCTGAATCACCACGTCGCGGACGCGGCCCTGCTCGACCTCATTGAGGAGCTGCGAGAACGAGATGTCGGTCGAGGTCGTGCGTTGGCCGGGGTTCTGGAACAATGTGAACAGCGCCAGCAGCAGCAGGACGATGATCACCCAGAGCGCAAAATTACGTAGGTTGGCGTTCATCCAGCGTCCTTTGACGCGCCAAGCTGGCGGTCCGTTTCGGTAGGGTCGCGAGCAGCATCCCCCACCCATTCGGTCAATGTAGGTTTCATGGACCCTTCTGCCAAGAGAAACGGCCGAATCTTCGGCATTCTATCCGGGACCCGTGAAGGAAGCTTTGATCTGCCTGCCCCGCCGTGAGCGCGCCGAATTCATGTTCCCGGCCGGCGTTCTGCGCGGCGGCGCCCGTTCGACCAGGATTCTCTCGGCATCGACCGTGATCATGGCCCCCGCCAACGTGCGCCGCATCCGAGCGCGCGTCGCACCGGATTCCAGCACCGCCGCGAGCAGTCGTTCGAGCTTGCCGAGTTCCACCGGCCCTTCCCGGCCGATCTGTGCGACGGCTCGGCCGAGCACGCGCAAGGCGATCTCGACGGGAAGCTCGGCGAACTCACGGCCATCCATGACCATTTCTCGGGGTTCTGTCGAGCCTTTCCGACACAAATGCGCGAGGGCCTGTTCGGTTGCCCGGGCGAGCGCCTGCTCCGCCCGCCCGAACCGCCGAGCCAAGGCGGCGAGCCTGGCCGCGTCCAAGCCTTCGCGAGCGAGCGCCGGCGCGAGCCCGCGAAGGCGGGTTCGCGCAAACCGGGGATCCTGGTTCGAAGGATCTTCGATGAAAGGGATTTTGGCGACTTTCAGCGTCGCGAGCAGCCTGGCCTTCGGAATATCGAGCAAGGGCCGGATCAACGTCATGTGATCGAGTGCCGAGGTCCGCGCGATTCCGGCAAGCCCGGCCAAGCCGCTGCCGCGGGCGAGCCGGAACAACACGGTTTCGGCCTGGTCGTCGCGGGTGTGGGCGGTGAGAATGTGGCGCGCGCCCTCCCTGCCCGCCGCCGCAACGAGCAGCCGATAACGCGCCGCGCGCGCGGCTTCCTGCAGGCCGGTGGCTGGCTTGCGCCCCATCCAGCGCACGATTCGATGCTCGACGTGGAAACCCGCGGCCAGCCGCTTCACCATTGCGGCTTCGCGTGCCGACCCCGGCCGCAGCCCATGATCGACGGTGACGGCGACGAGCTTGGGGCCTTTTTTGCGGGCGCCGCGCCAGCGCGCCGCCAGGAACAACAGCGCGGTGGAATCCGGGCCGCCGGAAACGGCGAGGATCACGCTCGCAAGCGGGCCGATATCGGCGAACAGCCTTGCCGCTTCGCGCGCCGAGACCGGCGCCTCAGCAGCCGGCACGCTTCTGTTCCCGCTCGACGCCCTGTTTGAGGACCACCGAGGCACGGGGGTACTTGCGTCCGACCTCATTGAGCGTGGCGCATGCCGCGTCTTTCTCGCCCAGCGCCGCGAGCGATTGGCCGAGACGGAGCAGCGCATCCGGTGCCTTGCTCGCCGTCTCGTATTTCGTCGAAACGGTGAGGAACGACTCGGCCGCGTCGCGATAGCGCTGGCGCTGGAACATCGCCTCGCCGAGCCAATAATTGGCATCGGGCACGAGCCGATCGCCGGGATATTTTTTCAGAAAGACGCGGAAGCTGTCCTCGGCCAGCGCATAGTCCTTGTGCAGAACGTAGCCGTAGGCGAGGTCGTATTCGTCCTTGGGGGTCGCGCTGGGCGCCATCACGGTCTGGACTCCCGTGGCGCTGGGGTTGCGTGGCGGCACCGCCGGCAAGGGTCCGTTCGCGGGTCCGCCGACCGCGGGCCGCGGCGCTGGGCCTCCCCCCGGCGGCGGCTCCCGGGCGGCTTGGCCGGAAAGGCTCGAGAGATCCAGCGGCGCTCCCGCCGGCCGCCCCCCCGGCACCCCGACGTCGGGGGGCTCGGGCATGGGCGCGGTGACCCCAGGCGGGCCTGCCCCTTCCGAAAGCGTGCCCAGCGTTCGCGGCGCGCCGGGCGCGGTCGGATTCTGGGTCGGATCGAACACATCCCGGCGACCCGGCGGCGCAGCGGAGGAGGAGACGGAGGGCGCGGAAGGAACAGGAGGCGCGGGCAGCGAGTCGACGCTCGCAGGCTGCGGCGGCATTGCCATACCGGAAGCGGGCCCTCTGGCATCCGGCTCCCGCCGGGCCTGCGCGTCGCCTTGGGCCCCGGGGGCCGCTCCGCCCTGCGCCCTCCGGAGCTGCTGCTCGAGCTGCTGGTTGCGGTATTGCAGCTGCTCGACCAGTCCGGTGAGCCGGCGGATTTCCTCCTCGAGCCGGTCGATCCGCAGCACGAGATCCGGGGCGGAAAGCTGCGCCAATCGCACCGGCGCCCGCAAGCGTTCCGGTGCGTGCGCCGGCGAAGCGGCGGCGACGGCGGCGGCCGCGGCCGCGGCGGCCAGGATTGCGGCCAAGCACGCAGCCGCGTTGAAAACCTTGGAAACGTCGAGCATCGTCGGCCGCGATCCGTCGGAATGGGAAGGCGTACCATACCGAGCCGAGTTCGACCAAAATGTGTCGACTGGCACCCGCCCTTGCGCGGGATCTATCGACCGCTGCTATGCGCGCGGATGGAGTCTTCGCCGAGCCTCCGGCGCCGGCGCATTTGCGCCGGGTGCCGGCCGAGCCGCGGCGCCCGATTCCCGGGTGCTATTGGTTCGCGGTTACGAGCTCGCGTTCAGCACGGTGACCGCCCGGCGGTTCTGCGACCAGCAGGAAATGTCGTTGCATACGGCGACCGGACGTTCCTTGCCGTAGGAGATCGTGCGCATGCGGTTGGCGTCGACCCCGCGCGACGCCAGATAATCGTGCACCGTCTGCGCGCGCCTGGCGCCGAGCGCGATGTTGTATTCCCGGGTTCCGCGCTCGTCGGCATGGCCCTCGACGGTGAAACTGTAGCGATTGTAGGCCTGCAGCCATTGCGCCTGCTTGTCGAGCGTGCTGCGCGCCTGGGGCGTGAGCTCGGTCGAATCCGTTTCGAAGAACACCCGGTCGCCGACGTTGACGACGAAATCCTGCTGGCTTCCTGCCGCGGCGGACCCCGCCATGCCGGCCTGGTTCGTTGCACTGCTCGCGCAAGCGGCCAGCGCCATGCCCGCCGCCAGCGCCACGGCGAGCCTCGCATTGCGCAACATCCCGGTCATCCTGGTCATTCCGGTGACTCCCTCGTTAAGCCGTGCCCGGACCTTCTCCCGGTCTAGCCGGGCTTCGTTAAGCGAAGGTTCCGTCAACCTTGACGGCGCCTTGCCGCGCTCGCGCAAATCCCCCTTAACGGCGGAAACCTTCGGCAATGGTTAAGATTTCCTGAACCTGCCGACCCCTCCGCGATCGGCATAGCAAGCCGGCGTGTCGCGATCATGGCGGCCCGCCCGACGCCGGCGGCCGGGTCTGTCGCGGCTTACGACAGCAGCGGCGACCAGGCCGGGTCCGACGCATAGCCCGGCGCCGGAATTCTCTGCTCGTTGCGTCCGGTGATGTCCACCGTGAACAGCGACGGGCCGGAATTGCCGCCCGGATCGCGGAAGAACGCGAGCACCCGGCCGTTCGGCGCCCATGTCGGCCCTTCGTTGTGGTAGCCCTCGGTGAGCAGCCGCTCCCCGGACCCGTCGGGCTTGATCACCCCGATGCCGAACGTGCCCTGGCCGCGCTTGGTGAACGCGATCGCGTCGCCGCGCGGCGACCATACCGGCGTCGAGTACGATCCGCTGCCGAAGCTGATGCGCTGCGCGGCGCCGCCGCCGGCAGCCACGATGTAGATCTGCTGCGTGCCGATGGCGCCGTGTCGATTGCCGCCGTGTCGGTCAGCCGCGTCGTCGTCTTCGAGCGCAGATCCATCACGAACAGGTTGGCATTGCCGCCCTGCTGCAGGCTCATGATCACGCGCTGGCCGTCCGGCGAGAATCGCGGGGCGAACGTCATCCCGGGAAAATTGCCGACGATCTCGCGCTGGCCGGTCTCGATGTTGAGCAGATAGACCCGCGGATCACCCTGCCCGTAGGACATGTAGGTGATCTCCTGGGTCGATGGGTTGAAGCGCGGCGTGAGCACCAGATCCTCGCCGCGCGTCAGATAGCGCACGCCCGCGCCGTCCTGATCCATGATTGCGAGGCGCTTGACCCGCCGCTCCCGCGGCCCGGTCTCGTCCACGAACACGATCCTGGTGTCGAAATAGCCCTTCTCGCCGGTCAACCGCTCGTAGATCGCG
>VAZU01000189.1 GCA_005884745.1 Alphaproteobacteria bacterium | reverse complement strand
CGCTTGACAAGAGTGTTTTTTCCGGATTCCCAGTACCGCGTGGAAGCACGATCTCGAGGGGGCCAGGATGGATCACACGAAGGATATCATGGATGTCGTAAAATTCTTTCAGTACGCATTCATCATCGTGTTTGCCCTGGCACTGGGTGAGGCATTCAAACAGTTTGTCGCGGAGAAAGCCAATCAGCCTCGGGACAAAGTCGTTGACTGGGGCAGACTGCCCGCGCTGCTCAGTTTTGTTGTTCTCATATTTCCATTCTACCAAGGCATGAGCAGGTATTTTGTCGCCACGTACGCGGACGTAAACACACTGCCGAAACCGTATTCACTTTATTTGATGTTCGACGGCGTTTCATTCCTGGCGGAGTCGGCACTGTTTTTTGTCATGTCCCGCGCCTTGTCCGAGGACAGATGGCGTACCTATTATGGGACGGTCTTGGTTCTTCTCGTGGTGGATTCGATCTGGGGCGCAGTGTCTTGGTACTGTCACGGCGGGCCTACGACCGTGTGGATCACATTGAATCTCAGCTTCNNGCTGATCTTGTTGCTGACCCCCCGGCAAAGATCCTGGGTCGGCGCCATGGCCGGACTCATCGCGGTGTCGATCAGAACGATGCTCGATTACGCACTGACGTGGCAGCTGTATTTTCCGCCGCCTCCCTGACGGCGTTCGGCATCCGAGCGCCCTAGGGCCACCGAAGTCCCCACTGTCATCGGTGGCCGATGTCCGATACCGGCACATCCGGGAGTCAGCCGGATGTCCGAGTCCACAAAACATTACATTAGTCGCCGTAGCCCGGCCCGGAGAACACGCCCTGCCAACAAAGTTCTTATCCAAAAATAATTTACCGCTGAAACAGGGATCGGTTTCACCCTGCGAATATTTTGCGAAGGTCACTTTCACATTTACGTTGGCGCTTTATTGAGCACCAGTGGCGCTCTTATAGGCTTACGGCGAAGAACGGTCCTATTCTGACGATTATCAGGATGCTGATTGTGACCATTTCACGAGGCGCCTTTCAATTCCTCAAGGAGTGCATATTTGCTGAACAAGAACGTTCCTCTTTTCCAACAGGGGCTGAAGACAAAAATCATGACCAGAAGTTCCAAGGTGATTCTGTCCATTGTACTCACAACCTCGGCTATCGCGACCACATCCATTGCCGCCTACTATGTGCATCCCACGCTGGCGTGCACTAAGGCGTTTGATTCGGACCATTACGTCCAAGATTTGCGGGCGCGCGGTATTCGGTAGCGACGCCGCCGGCGCGGACTGGGCTATCGCTGACCGGGGAGTGCGCCGTCTCTGTCAATCTTGAAAACCAGCACGGCGATGCATCTGTGGACTTCGAATTGGCAGCAAGACTGCTGAACAACCGCCGACCCGAAATTCCGGTTCGGGTGAGGACCAATTCCGTCAATCTGGCTTGATCTGCTTGCGAGAAGTTCTCAGGCCTTTGTTGCCCCCGTTTCCTCGCGATCAGCGCGCGAGGTTGCCGACTGGTCGCCAGCCTTTTTTAGGTATAGGCGTTAAAAGCGAAACCCCGCCAGCTCGTTGAACTGACGGGGCTATCTTGGCTGCGGGGGCTCGCAACCATCTTAATTTGCTGCTCCGCGCCACGCACCCGAAGTCGGTCGATGATGGGCTTTTCGGTCCGTAATCCCACGGGCATGTGATTGGCGAGCAAAACAGGGTGCACTCCCCAATCTGGGAGACATCTTCGCCTACGGAGGCGGGTCCAAGTCGCCGGGAGTCGCTTGCGCCTGCTCGTACGGGCTTTCACGCGCGTGGGCACGTCTGCCAACTAACGAGAAGGCCCCGGCAGCGAGTGCCGGCCCGGCTCATGGGAGCCCGCGCCCGGGCCTAAGCCGGGCATCGCTGCGTGCCGGTCGAACCCGAAGCTGGGCCCGCGTCCAGGAGCGCGTTCCTGCCCTTGGTCCGAGCCCGGTACGGCGCGCAGACCCGGGGCTGGAATCCCAAGTCATTTCAACCTCGCGCGTGAAGCGATCGTGGCGGCTGACCAGGCCGCGATCGTTCTCGAGCATAGCTTCTTCTGGAACCCGGCCAAAATGCCGAAAGGCGCGCCGTCGAATCCAGCGAACCAGCTCCCCTGGCGCTCATCACGGAACGTCCGCAAATGCAGCCGGCGGCGATAGCCCAACGTCGCCACGAACAAGAATATCTTCACGCTCGCGTCCCCCGGCATCGAGCGGACGGGCGAGGCTGTTGCTCTCCAGGAAGGAACGGAGCGCCAGCACTTGAGCTTGGGGCAAGACGGAGCTTTGCCAAGGGTTCCTTCGATCTTGCGCCAAGTCGACCGGCCGCGGCGTCTCATGCAGGCCGCAGAGATCGCGTCGGAGATCCCCTGGATCATGATCCTGTAAATTGCCCCGCGGCCCTCAGCCCGCGCGCGTTTGACGTTTTGCGTGGACAACCCCCGACTGGGCGGTGACGTCAGCGCGTGGGCTTGCCGCCCAGCTCGGTGATCGCTTGGCGACAGAAATCGGTCACGTCCGCCGGCCACAATGTTCGTGGGCTCCAGGCGAAATTGTTGACCGGCACGTCCAGACACTTCCGGAAGTGGGCAAACGCGTTGCCATTGTCTCCCTGCAGCTTGTACACCATGCCGATCCGCTGATAATCCATGGCGAGCATTTTCTTCCACGCCCCATTCCAGAAATTCATGTTGTTGATCTCGACCGCGACCCGCAGGGAGCCTTGATAGGCTTTGAGCGCATCATCTAGCTTGCCTTGCTCGCGCAACGCATCCCCGACCTTCTGATGCGCGTTCGTGACATCGAACAGCGCACTGCCATTGTTCGGAATGCTGCTCTGCGTTTCTACCGCCAAGGCAACGTATGTGTGGAATTCCTCTAGCGCCGAGCCGTAATTCTTGTCATGCAAATACAAATCTCCGACCCGCTGATAGCCGGCCTGCAGCAGCTGCCGCCAGCGGAAATTGCTTGGCTCGGACTTCAAGAGCTTGAGGGCCAATTCCTTCGTGGCCTGATACTCGACGAGCGCACTCGCGGATTCGCCTTGCGCCAGCAAGGCGTCACCGACGCGCAAGCGGCTAGAGGCGAGCGTGTACAAATACGCCGTGTTGCGCGGAAACCGCATCACCAATTGCGATGAAATCTGCACGCTAGACCGATACTCGATCGCAGCTTCCGCCGGCCGGGATTCCTGCGCCAGCGTATCGCCGATCTCACGGTGGGCAAAAGCAAGACTGGAGAGCCACTTGGGGTCGTCGTGCGTCTTGGCGAGCTGAGCCATCGCGATCTCGACCCAAGGCCGATAGGCCGCCCTCGCGTCCTCAAGGTCGCCTTTCGAGTCGAACCCATCCCCCATCCGCCGATATTGATTGCTTAGGTCCCGTTGCAACTCGTCATCGTGGGGTTGCGCCGCCGCCAGCGCTGCCGAAATATCTCGCCCAAGACTGCCCTCCCTTAGCGCGCCGACCGGATCGCCCTTCCAGTAGAGGACGTCGCTGAGCCGACCGTGCGCCGCAGCTTCCAGCCTTTTCCAGCGCGGATTGGCCGGAGCCTTGGCCACCAGCGCGTTGGCCAGCTTGAGCTCGTCTTCGCCGAATTTCTGCGCATCCAAGATATTGCCGAGCGCAAAGTGGGCGAGGCTGAGGACGTCGAGCAGCTGCGCACGGGCAGCAGTGACGTCGTCGGTTTCGCCGGGCAGGCTATTGATGGTCTTCTGCGCCCTGTCGACCAGCTGCTCCATCAGCTTCGTCGAAATGCCGCCATCATCGTAACTATCAGTAAGCAATGCAACGCTACCTGCCGCCTGGTCGAGGGCGATTTGATAGTTTGCCTGGGCTTGCGCCAACGCATCCGAGGCTATTCGTCGCTGCTGCCAGGCGTAGATGCCCGCCGCCACCGCCAGCACCAGCAGCACGCTGACGACCGCGGCGAACTGGCGGCTGCGCTTGAGCTCGCGCCGCAGCGCAGCTTCCTTGGCGCGCTGTGCCGCCGCGACGCGCTCTTGCTCGGCGGCGACGGAAGCTTCCGCGTAGGCGATGATCTCCGGGTCGAGCTGGCCGCACCGATGCGCAAGCGCATCTTCCGCCTCGGCCAGGCGCCGGCCCGCGGGCAACAGGTAATCGGCGTGGCGAGAGTGGTTCCGCCAGGTCGCGGCGTCCCCCTGCAATCGGCGGCGCACGATCAAAAAGTCGCGATGCTCGTCGATCAGCCTTTCGATGCGTGGCCAGTGACTGAGCAACGCCTCGTGGGCAAGGCGCAGCGTCACCCCGCCGCCGCTATCATCGGCAACCGCAAGCCGCGCCAGCACCAGTTGGTCGGCGAGCTCACGCTGCTTCGGGTCAGCAAGGGCAGAACGGGCGACGGTGCGCGCGGTCGCCGTGGCCTTGAATTCGTCCACCTCGACGAGGGCCAGCAGCAGGTCGGAAAGCGCGGACTTCATCTCGGGCGTAAGTTTCTCGACTAGCGCGTCCGCATGGCCCGCGATGGCGCCCTCAAGCCTGCCGAGAACCTGGTAGCTCGCGTAAGTGAGAATATTGCCGCGCTCCCCGACGTCGCGGCGATAAAGCTCGTCCAGCACGAAGGACAACAGCGGCAGTGATGCCGGATCCCGCGCAGCTGATTCGCGGATGGCAGCGGCAAGGCTGATCCCGCTATCCTCCGCGATCTCGAAGGACAGGCCTGCGACCTCGGCCGGACGGGTGATGATCTGTTCGATCTCGGCGGCGTTCGGCGGCGCCAGCAGATACTGGCCGAGCCCGGCCGCAAGAGCGTTAAGTTCCGGCAAATCGACGAGCCGATGGTAGAAATCGCTGCGCAGCGTGGCAATCACCCAGATGACGCCGCTCTGTGCGAGCTTGGCCAAGAGGAGATCGAACGCACGGCGCACGTCATCGGAGAGTTCCGCGGAAGTGAACAGGCCTTCCAGCTGGTCGAGTACCAGCACCAGCCGGCCCTGTCGGACCACCCCCGGAGGGGCCTGTTGGTCTTCCGCCGCGGCGCGCTGCAGCGCCACACGCAGCGGCACCGAGGCCAGTGCCGGATCGGAGCGGAACTGGGCAACAAGCTCCGTCTCCAGGTAGCCGACCGCGGCAAGCTCCGGCAAGGCGGTCGGGCGCAGCAACGCCCTGGCAAGCCCGACAAACGGGTCGGGCGCCAGTTCGGTCGGCTGAATGATCAGGTGTCGCCAGGTCGAGACGCCGCCGACGACGCCGGGTGCTATGAGATCGGGTAACAGACCGGCGCGAACCAGCGACGATTTCCCCGAACCGCTCGCCCCCACAACGAGCATGAAACCCTTGCCCTGGCCGGCATGGCGCACCAAAGCCTCGGAGATCTCGCGCTCCGCTCTTTCACGGCCGAAGAAGACGACCGCATGCTCCATATCGAAGGCCTGGAGACCCCGATACGGAGATCCGGACCACCACTCGATCCGATCGCACTCTTTCGCACCGGCGATGCGCAACGGCTGCGGGGGCAGACGCCGGCGCAGCAGTTCGCGCAGATGCTGATCGAGCTGGCTCTGGAATTCGTCGAGCGTGGCGAAGCGA